>CAYYGF010000112.1:0-7083 GCA_964471315.1 uncultured Oscillospiraceae bacterium
TTTACGTCCTGTCCAAGGAAGAAGGCGGCCGTCATACTCCCTTCTTCAACAACTACCGTCCTCAGTTCTACTTCCGTACCACCGACGTTACCGGCATCATCTCCCTGCCCGAAGGCACTGAGATGTGCATGCCCGGCGACAACGTTGTTATGAGCGTTGAGCTGATCACCCCCATCGCTATCGAGAAGGGCCTGCGTTTCGCTATCCGTGAAGGCGGCCGTACCGTCGGTTCCGGTGTTGTCACCGAGATCGCTGAGTAATTCTCAACCAAGCGAATGTGTCCCCAGTCCATTTTGGACTGGGGACTTTTGTTTTGTGTGGATTCCACGCTGCGTAGGTTGCGCAGGCATCATGCTTGGGGTATACTGGTGGGGAAAGGAGTGAGATTCGTTGGACAATTACATTACTGGTGCTACAATCAAACGTCTGCGGGAAGGAAAGGGCTTGACCCAGGCGGAGTTGGCCAATCAGATCGGCGTCAGCGACAAAGCGGTGTCCAAGTGGGAGACTGCCAAGGGACTGCCGGATATTTCTCTGATCGAGCCTTTGAGCAAGGCCCTCGGGGTTTCTGTCATGGAACTGCTGTCCGGAAACGCTGTCAGCAACCGAAACCGGGCTGGGAACATGCTGCGGGCCAATTTCTACGTCTGCCCCGTCTGCGGAAATGTGCTGCTGGGTACCGGGGAAGCGGTGGTGAGCTGCTGCGGCATCACCCTGCCGAAGCTGGAGGCGGAGCCATGGGACGAGAATCACGCGGTCAGCATTCAGCCGGTGGAGGATGAATTTTATCTGACGGTCGAGCACGAAATGACCAAGCTCCACTACATTTCCTTCCTGGCCCACGTTTCCTCCGACCGGGCGGAGATTCATAAGCTCTATCCCGAGGGAGAAGCCCAGATCAGGATGCACCTGCGGGGCAGGGGATACCTATACCTCTACTGCAACCGCCACGGGCTGATGAAGAAAAAGCTATAAAGAAAAAGCACCGCAAAGGTTTCCCTTGCGGTGCTTTTTCACGACACAGGTCTATAAGCCGGGTTCTGTCTTGACAGCCATCTATCTAGCCCCGCGGTTGCCCGCGGGATCAAGCCGCCTCCTCGGGACGGCCGGGCCGGCCACATGTCCCTCCACGGCGTTGCTCCGGGATAGAGTTTACAGCGTAAAACCTGTGTTACCACAGGCCGGGTGGGCTCTTACCCCACCTTTTCACCCTTGCTCAGACTTCTCCGAAAGGAGAAACCTGGGCGGTATCTCTCTGTTGCACTTGTCCTGGGGTTACCCCCGGCGGGCGTTACCCGTTATCCCTGCCCTGTGGAGCCCGGACTTTCCTCATCCTCTGCCTTTCGGCATGAGTCCGCGGCTGTCCGACCTGGTCGCGGGAATATTGTACCCCAAGGAAGGCAAATTGTCAAATATCTTGCAAAATCTTTTCGAAGAGGCTATACTATCGGTATCAACCTTTGGAACGAGGAATGGTTTATGGATAGCAAATTTGAAAATTACTTCAATTCTCTGAGAAATAAAAAAATCGCCGTTCTGGGTCTGGGTGTCAGCAACCGTCCTCTGGTGCGGCTGCTGCTGGAATTTGGCTGCGATGTGGTGGGCTGTGACCGTACCCCCCGGGAAAAACTGGATGCAGAGGTGCTGGAGCTGGAAAAGCTGGGCTGCAAGCTCCATGTGGGGGATACTTACTTGGACGGCGTGGAGGCGGACATCCTGTTCCGCACCCCGGGAATGCATCCGGGCAACCCCGCCATCCAGGCCCTGGCGGCCAGAGGGGCTAAGGTGACCTCCGAAATGGAGGTTTTTTTCGAGGTCTGCCCCTGCTCTGTGCTGGCGGTGACCGGCTCTGACGGCAAGACCACCACCACAACCTTGATCGCTGAAATGCTGAAGGCCGCCGGGAAAACCGTCTGGCTGGGAGGCAACATCGGCACGCCCCTGCTGCCTTTGGTGCGGCAGATGAAGCCAGGGGATTTTGCCGTGGTGGAGCTTAGCTCCTTCCAGTTGATGGACATGAAGCGCAGCCCCCACCGGGCGCTGATCACCAACCTGGCCCCCAATCACCTGGACATCCACAAGGATATGGAAGAGTATGTGGAGGCGAAAAAGAACATTTTCCGCTATCAGGACGAGAACGGACTGCTGGTTCTGAACGCCGACAACGCCATCACCGCGTCCTTCCGGGGCAACGGCGAGACCCGGTTCTTCTCCCGGCTGGGCAAGGCTCATGTGTGTCTGGAGGACGGCGTCATCTGCCGGGGCGGGGAGCCGGTGCTGCAAGCGTCCGACATCCTGATCCCCGGCGTCCACAACGTGGAAAACTACATGGCGGCCATCGCCATGGTGGAGGGTCTGGTGCCGGACGGGGTGATACGCCAGGTAGCCAAAACCTTCGGAGGTGTGGAGCACCGCATCGAACTGGTGCGCATCAAGGACGGGGTGAAGTTCTACAACGATTCCATCGCCTCCAGCCCCAGCCGCACCATTGCCGGACTGCGCAGCTTCCCGGAGAAGGTCATCCTCATCGCGGGGGGCTACGACAAGCACATTCCCTATGATGTGCTCGGCCCGGAAATCTGCGCTCATGTGAAGAAGCTGTTTCTGGGGGGCGCCACCGGAGGGAAAATCCGCTCTGCCGTGGAAAACTGCCCGGAATATGATCCAGAGTCGCTGGAAATTCGGGACTGCGGAACCTTCGAGCCGGCTGTCCGAGCCGCCGCTGCGGCGGCAGAGCCGGGGGACGTGGTGCTGATGAGTCCTGCCAGCGCGGCCTTTGACCAGTTCAAGAATTTCATGGTTCGGGGCGAATTCTACAAAAAATTGGTGAAGGAGCTGTAATATGGATATCACCAAATTGACTCGGCCCGCCCGGAAGCTGCTGCCGTTGAAAACCTGCGGCGTGGTGATCGTGGCGGCGGGCAGCGCCACCCGAATGGGGGGTATCGACAAGGTTATGGCGCCCCTGGGAGGGGAGCCTATGATCGCCCGGACGGTGCAGGCGTTTCAGAACTGCGACGCCATTTCGGAAATCGTCATTGTCACCCGGGAGGACTTGATCCTGCCCATTACGGGTCTGTGCAAGGATATGCCCAAGGTAACCGCTGTGGTGACGGGAGGCAAAAGCCGCCAGGAGTCGGTGCATCTGGGCTTGAACGCTCTGTCCGATAAGGTGAAATTGGCTGCCGTCCACGACGGCGCCCGGCCTCTGATCACCTGGCAGGTCATCGACCGGGTGGTGCGGGCCGCCAATACCTACGGCGCCGCCGCCCCGGCCATTCCGGTAAAGGACACCATCAAGGTGGTGGAGGGCCGGGTGGTGAAGAATACCCCAGACCGGGCCAGTCTGTTTGCCGTTCAGACGCCCCAGGTCTTTGACTTTGACCTGCTCAGGGGGGCGCTGCGAAAAGCGGAATTGGACGGTGCCGCTGTCACCGACGATTGCTCCGCCGTGGAGCGGATGGGCATGGCGGTGAAGATCGTGGAGGGAGACGAGCGGAATCTAAAGGTCACAACGCCGATGGATTTGAAAATCGCGGAGTTGCTTTTGGAGGACATGGAATGAGAATCGGACACGGATATGACGTACACCGCCTGGTGGAGGGCCGGGACCTGATCCTGGGCGGGGTGAAGATCGAGTATGAAAAGGGATTGCTGGGCCACAGCGACGCGGATGTGCTGCTCCACGCGGTCTCCGATGCCCTGCTGGGAGCGGCGGGCCTGGGGGACATCGGTCTCCATTTCCCGGACACGGATCCCAAATACAAGGGGGCGGACTCCCTGGCGCTTCTGAAAACCGTGGGGGAAAAGGTGGCGTCGGCGGGCTACCAGGTCAGCAACATTGACGTGACCATGATCGCCCAAAGGCCCAAGCTGAGAGCCTTCATTCCCCAAATGGAAGGCAACATCGCCTCCGCCTTGGGCATCGACCCCGGCCGGGTGAATGTGAAGGCCACCACCGAGGAAAAGCTGGGCTTCACCGGAACCGGAGAGGGCATGGCCTGCCATGCGGTGTGCTTGCTGGAAGAATAAAAGAGCGCGGACACTTCGGTGTCCGCGAAATTTTTTGGAAAAACTTGAGACAAAACACCCCTTTGAATCGTTATAGAGATAGAGAGACAAAAGGAGGCACGGGCGATGGATGTACTGTACTTATTTCACCGCTACCGGGACGATGTCTACCGGTTGGCGGTGAACTATACCCACAACCCCCAGGAAGCGGAGGACGTGTGCCAGACGGTGTTTCTGAAACTGCTGGAGCAGGGGGAACTGACACCGGGTAAGGAGAAAGCTTGGCTCATGCAGGTAACGGCCAATGCGTGTCGCAGTTTGCTGCGCTCCCACTGGTGGCGCACTACGGTGCCCCTGGACGAAACGGTTCCTGCCGCGGACGATTTGGTGGATGAAACCATCCAGGCGCTGGGAAAACTGAAGCCGGAATACCGGGTGGTGCTGTACCTGCACTATTATGAGCAGTATACCGCCTCGGAGATCGGCCATTTGCTGAAAATCCCTGCCAGTACCGTGACCACCCGGCTGGATCGAGGCCGGAAACGGCTGAAAAAGCTTTTAGAGGAGGGCTGAAGCATGAACAAACGATTAATGGATGCCTATGACCGCATGACCATGCCCGACGCCTGCGCCCGGCGGATTGAGGGCCAGCTGGAATGCCAGCTCCGGGAACGGAAGAAGGGCCGCTATACCAGAATTCAGCCCCCGGAGCCGAAAACCAATTGGTGGGCCGTGGGAGCGGCGCTGGTGTGCCTGGTGCTGGCGGTGTCGGTGGGGGGAACCTGCCTAATGCTGAATCTTGCCAATGATCTCCCGGAGCAGTCTACAAGTGCGACTCAGCCGCCTGTACCGGAGACCACGGCTGAGGAAACCACCGGAGGAGCCCAGCCGATGTCGGAATTCTCCGACGAAAGCGTTTGCTTCTGGTATCCGTCAAACTGGCAGATAGAGGAGCGGAGAGGAGAAGATGGAGGCACAGTTTTCTTTTCCGATCCAAAGCTGCAAACCGCGCCGGTATTTTGGATGACACGCTGTGAGGCAGGCCTGGTGGATGTCAATCAGAATCTATCACAGTACCGGTCACAGCTGGAATCTGTCTATTCTGATGTGGAAAACCTAAAAATGACCGAGATGACCATCGGCGGCCAAAATGCAAGTAAGGTGTTCTTTACCTATACGGACGGGGAGACAGGTCAGCGTATGGCCATGACGGAATACAAAACCACAGCAAACGCCGTTGGTCATCAGTTCTATTGCAGCCGTCCCATTCAGCAGGAGCAGACTTATGGGGAGGCGGCGCGGGAGCTGATTGCGTCCGTCCAGTTTGGAGCGGATGCACAGGATTACCAGTTCACCGAAAACCCGGACGGAACCCTGACGCTGACCAAATATCTGGGAACGAAGGAAACGGTCACCATTCCTAACAAAATCGGAGACCAGCAGGTGAAAGCACTGGGCAGCGCCGACCAGCTGACCGGGGTTTTCCAGAACAGCGCGGCTGTGAAAACCGTGTACATCCCGGACGGCATCGAATCCATCGGCGCCAAGGCGTTTTATTACTGCGAAAGCCTGGAAACCATCACATTGCCGCCCAGCATTCGAAAAATTGGGAATTATGCCTTTATGGGCTGCAAAAACCTGAAATCTGTGAATTTCCTGGGAGATGCCCCGGAAATGGGCTCTAACGTATTTTACGCGGCGGAGGATGCTGTCATCTATTATCCCGTGACGGCGGAAGGCTGGTCGAATCCCTGGTGGCAGCGTCCTACCGTTGCCTATGAGGAGCTGGGGGATTTCCCACTAAGCCGGAAGGGGCTGAACTTCCTGGTGAAACTGTGCGCAGTCACGCCCGACTGGCATGGGGAAGCGGAGCTGGACAATGGGTTCTGGAATGAATTCCTGTTTTCTTCTTTCACGAGTCCCGATTGGATTGCTGGGGAGGAGGCGCTGCTGTTTGGTAGAAACGGACGGGATATGTACCGGGTCAGCCGGGAGACGGTGGAAAACTACGCGCGCCTGGCTCTGGGAAAGGAAATACCATTGGATTTTCTGCCGGATCGGGAACGGGTGGATTATGAGAATGGCTATTTTTACATTGCCGCCGGATCGAGAACGGAGGAGGATTATTCCCTCCAGGGCTTGACGGCCCATGAAGATGGCTGGGAGATCGTATTAACCTTTGACCGCCGTTCGGATTTGCGGGGAGTCGTGAAGAAAACGGTTAACTTTTCCCTCCTACCAGTGGAGAACGCCAACGGTTTCGTTGTGACTGCCAAGGATACCTGGTACGTGGCAGGGCCGTGATGGCATTTGAAAGGTTTGAGAGGAAGAGGAAAGACCATTTTACCCATATCCGGCGCGGCCGCTATGGCCGCCGCGCCGGACGTTTCAAAAAAACCTGTCATTCGGTGAAAAAGTTCTTGACATTTCCTTTTCCCGTGCTATAATAAGCGTGTTCGGTTCGAGACGCCGGTATAGCTCAGTTGGTAGAGCAACTGATTTGTAATCAGTAGGTCGGGGGTTCGAGTCCGTCTACCGGCTCCAAACAAGCCAAAGGTGCGTGGGACTTTAATCGAGCCAATTGAATATGGGGGAGTTCCCGAGTGGCCAAAGGGGACAGACTGTAAATCTGCTGCGTTTCGCTTCGATGGTTCGAATCCGTCCTCCCCCACCAAATAAGCACCGTAATTTTGATATCAAGATTACGGTGCCTATTTTCGTTTATATGCGCAAAAACCAGGTTTTATCAATATTTTTGTGTGAAATTCAGAGCCGCTGCGGTGTTGAGCCGCAGCGGTTATTCTTGTCTGTGGAAGGATTGCCATATCGCGCGGCTATAAATCGTGTAAAAGATGGGTAATCGTGTGAAAGATGGTTCTGTATAGAACATCGTTCTTTTAGAACTAGCTCTTATGGCTTTCGTATGGGTAAAACAAAAGCGACCACCCTTTTTCGGTTGATCGTCTCGCATTTCGTCATAATTCATTTTGTGCTTATCGGGTTTGCTCAGCAGTCTGGAAAATTGTGATCCCCGGTTCCGCGTCAGCGGAACCGGGGGGATTGATGTTATTT
>CAYYGF010000113.1:0-7065 GCA_964471315.1 uncultured Oscillospiraceae bacterium
CCTGCTCTCCCTTAGCAAAAATCAGGCCCCAGCCATCACCGCCAGCGATGCCGAGATCCGCCTCCCGGGCTTCTCCGGGGCCATTGACCACGCAGCCCATAACCGCCACGGTGATGGGCTTCTGACACTCCCGCAGCGCTTCGTCCACCCGGTTCACCAGACCGATCAGATCGATCCGGGTGCGTCCGCAGGTAGGGCAGGAAATGATGTTCACGCCTTCCTTGCGCAGGCCCGCCGCTTTCAAAATATCCTTGGCGGCATAAACCTCCTGCACCGGGTCGTCGGTCAGACTCACCCGGATGGTATCGCCGATGCCGTCCAAGAGCAGGGCGCCGATGCCCATGGCGGACTTGATTAGGCCCTGCTTGACAGGCCCGGTTTCCGTTACGCCGATGTGGAGGGGATAATCGCACTTACTCCGGAACAGCCGGGCCGCCGCTACCATAGTGGGAACGGTGGAGGACTTCATGGACACGCAGGTGTCGTAAAAGCCCTGCTTTTCCAGCAGCTCCAGATGCGCAAAGGCGCTTTCCACCAACGCTTCTGCCGTGGGATGGCCGTATTTTTCCAGTAGGCGTTTATCCAAGCTGCCGCCGTTGACGCCGATGCGGATGGGGATGTGCTTTTCCTTACACACATCCACCACAGCCTTTACCCGATCCTCCCCGCCGATATTGCCGGGGTTGATCCGGATTTTGGCCGCGCCGCCCTCTGCCGCCGCGATGGCCAGAGTATAGTCAAAGTGAATATCCGCCACCAGCGGCAGGGGGCTTTCCTTGCAGATTTCCGCAAAACCCCGGGCGGCCTCCCGGTTAGGCACCGCAAGCCGGGCGATCTGACAGCCCGCCGCCGCCAGCTGCCGCAGCTGTATCAGACTTCCCTCCACATCCGTGGTCTTGGTATTCAGCATGGACTGAATCGCTACTGGCGCGCCGCCGCCAATGGGGACGCCGCCTACCATGATCTGTCTCGTCATTGCATTCATCCTCTTATCAGCACAAAAATATCCTTGAACATAATCAGCGCCATCAGCCCCAACAGCAGGAGCATGCCCGCGCCGTGAAGATACCCCTCGTATTTGGGATCCACTTTTTTCCGGGTAACGGTCTCCACCAGAGTCGTCACCAGCACCCCTACTACCCGGCCGCCGTCCAGGGCCGGAATGGGCAGCAAATTCATCACTGCCAGATTAATGGCAATAAAACCACCAAAATACAGCATATTCCGCAGCGCATCCAGCCAGGTCGGCGAGGCCTCCGCCACCACGGACATCTGCTGAACGATGCCCACAGGCCCCGACATATCCCGCAGTCCCACCTGGCCCCGCAGCAGCATTTGCAGACTCAGCCGCACCATGCGCACGCAATCCAGCGACTGGTTCCAGGCATATTGCAGTTTTCCGGCCCAGTTCAGATTCTGGATGGTAAAGTTCAAGCCATACATCCATTTTTTGGCGCCATCCTGGGTGGTGACCTCGTGCTTTTCCATGGTCAACTCCCGCAACGTCACTTTCTTTCCCTGACGCTCCACCACCAGATCGTGTATGTCACCACCGTTTAGGTTCAAAATGAGGGAGAAATCCGATTGCACATAGATTTTCTCCCCATCCACCTCCAGAATCCGGTCGCCCGCTTGAAGGCCATCTTCACCGGAAAAGGTACAGTAGCTTTCCAGGCTGGAAACCACAGGCATCACCACCCGTTCTGTCGGCAGGTATACCACAACCATCAGCAGCACGCCGATGACAAAATTCATTGCCGCCCCGGCCAGGAGAATCACCAGCCGTTTCCACCAGGCTGCCTTGTCAAAGGAACGGGGATTGTCGCTGCCGCCGTCCTCTCCTTCCATGGCGCAGTAGCCGCCAATGGGAACCAGCCGAACGGAATACAGGGTTTCCCCGACTTGCTTTTGCCACAGTGCCGGCCCCATAAACACGGAAAACTCATTGACCTGGACACCGGAAAGCTTGGCGGCCGTAAAGTGCCCCAGCTCATGGACAAAAATCAAAATACTGAACAGTAAAATTGCGAAAAGAACGCTCATAGAATGCCTCGCTTAACAGAATGCGGAATTGTTCACACGCAAGCCGGATTCCGCAATGCCCGTACCGCTTGCCGGGCCAGGCGATCCGCCTCCAGAATTTCCTCCAACGTAGGATTTTGGATGAAAGGAACCGCCTTCACCGCCTGGGACACCAGACGGTAAATGTCATAAAAACCGATCTGATCCTGTAAAAACAGCGCCACCGCTTCTTCATTGGCACCGTTCATGGCAGGGCAGGCCGTTCCGCCTTGACTGGCACAGCGGTAGGCCAGAGCCAGGCAGGGGAAATTCTCCAAATCCGGCTCGCTGAAGGTCAGACTCCCGCAGGTAAGCAGATTCAAACCCTCCACAGGGCTGGGAATCCGCTCCGGATAGGTCAGCGCCAGCTGAATGGGAAGACGCATATCCGGGGTACCCATCTGGGCCATCACCGCGCCGTCCACAAACTCCACCATGGAATGGACGATGCTCTGCCTGTGAATGACCACATCCACCTGCTGAAGCGGCAGGCGGTAAAGGCGCATGGCTTCGATGACCTCCAGTCCCTTATTCATCAAGGTGGCGCAGTCAATGGTGATTTTCGCGCCCATCTTCCAATTGGGGTGCTTCAAGGCATCGGCCTTGGTCACCGCCGTCAGCTGCTCCCTGGTCATCCCAAAGAACGGCCCGCCGGAGCAGGTCAGAATCAAGCGCTTGACCTCCCGCCGATCCCCGCAGCCCATAAGGCATTGGTAAATGGCGGAGTGCTCCGAATCCACAGGAATGATCTCGGCACCGTATTTTTCTGCCTCATCCATCACCAGTTCCCCCGCGCAGACCAGGGTCTCCTTGTTGGCAAGGCCGATGCGCTTTTTGGCCCGGATGGCGGCCAGGGTCGGCTTCAAGCCCACCATGCCCACCACGGCTGTAATCACACAGTCCGCGTCGGGAATGGTGGCGGCCTCAATCAGCCCTGTTTCTCCCCAGCTGACCCGGGTAGGAAGATCGGAAATCGCTTCCGCCAAGGCCTTGGCCGATTCCTCCGTGGCCATTACCGCCAGCTCCGGATGAAACTGGCGGCACTGCTGGGCCATCCGCTCCACACTGGTTCCGGCAGTAAGCGCCGCCACCCGAACCTTCGGCAGGCGGCTGATAATATCCAGGCTCTGCCGGCCGATGGAGCCGGTAGAGCCGAGAATGCTGACATATTTTACCATGATTCTTTCCTCTATACCCGAATAATCGGGGCAATCAGCAGCATGGCCTCCACAAACGGCGCTACCAGCGCCAAAGAGTCCAGCCGGTCCAGCGCGCCGCCATGGCCGGGGATCAGATTGCCATAGTCCTTGATACCCGACTGACGCTTGATAATGGAAAAGCACAGGTCGCCAAAGGTGCCGATCAAAGAACCGGCCAGGCCATACAACAGTGCCAGACCATAATGGACGTCCAGCTTCAACGGCCAATCCAGGATAAACGTATACAGAAGCATTCCCAAAATGGCAGACGCCAAACCGCCCAGCAAACCCTCGATGGTTTTGTTGGGGCTGACCACAGGGGCCAGCTTGTGCCTGCCGAATTTCAACCCCACAAAATAAGCCCCTGCGTCAGACAGGAATGCCACAATAAAGGGAATCAAAATCACATAGCGGCCAATGCTCATCATCAAAATCCGTACCAGAGACGACAGCAGATACGGCAGAATCACGCCGGCGACAAAGCACATGCCCACCATCTCAAAGTGAACCTTCACATGATCCATCATCATTTCCGCGAACAGCAGCATGAAAAACCCAATCACCATCAGAATGAAATAGGCGTGAATGGCATCCATATAGCTCCACATGGAAATGGCAAAGGCCATGGCAGAGGAATACATGACCATCCGGGGATGCACAACCAGTCCCGTACGGTACAGCAGTTCATAAGAAGCAATGGCCAGCAACACGCCCAAAACCAGTGCCGCCACGATTTTAGGCGCGGCCAGTACCACCAAAAATAAAATCGGCACCAACACCGCCGCCGCAATAATTCGGGTTTTCATATTGTCTATGTTCCTCCAAAGCGGCGGTTTCGCCGGTGATATTCTGCAATGGCCTCATCCAGATGGGCAGGGGTAAAATCCGGCCACAGTACATTCATAAATACATATTCGGAATAAGCCGACTGCCACAGCAGGAAATTGCTGGTTCGCTTTTCCCCAGAGGGCCGAATGATCAACTCCGGATCGGGAACATCCCGGGAATAGAGATATCGAGACAGCAGTTCTTCCGTCAAATCCTGGGGCTGGTACTTCCCTGCCGCCACATCCTCCGCAAAGCTTCTGGCCGCCTGGACGATTTCGTCCCGGCCGCCGTAATTTAGGCAGAAGTTCACCTGCACATCGTAGTCCTGAGACTGACTTTCCGCATCCCGGCACAGCTTCTGCAAATCCGGGCTTAACCGGCTCAGATCTCCAAAAAAGCAGAACCGCACCCGGTTCTTCTGCATGTCCCGCAGCGCCTCCTCCAAATAGCGGCGCAGCAGCTTCATGATCCCCGCCACTTCCTCTTGAGAGCGCTTCCAATTTTCCGTGGAGAACGCGTATACCGTCAAGTATTCCACTCCCAAGGTTCGGCAGTAATTCGCGATCCGCCGGAAAGCTTCCGCTCCAGCGGCGTGTCCGGCGGTGCGGGGCAGCCCCCGCTGCTTGGCCCAGCGTCCGTTTCCGTCCATGATGATGGCAATATGCCGGGGCGGGGACAGGGCTTCTTTCTGAGATTGTGCCAATGGGCGCACCTCTTTCTAAATGGTAAAAGTCTTTCCCGCGGGACGTATCCACGCCCCGCAGGAAAGCAGGGAAATCAAATGTTCATCAGTTCCTTTTCCTTGGCGGCCAGGGTGGCATCCGCCTTCTTGATCATTTTGTCCAGCAGATCCTGCAGATCCTTCTCCGCCTTCTTCTGGTCATCCTCGGTGATCTCGGAATTTTTCTTCAGCTTTTTCACATAGTCCATACCATCCCGGCGGATGTTGCGCATGGCAACCTTCGCTTCCTCGGAATACTTCCGAACCTGCTTGACCAGATCCTTACGGCGTTCCTCCGTAAGCTGGGGAAACACCAGCCGGATGACGCGGCCATCATTCTGGGGGTTAATACCCAAATCGGAGGTCTGGATGGCCTTCTGGATCTCCTTGAGCAGCTTGGTATCCCAGGGCTGGATTACCAGCGTCCGGGCATCGGGGGTAGAAATGGTAGCAACACCGTTCAAGGGGGTCTCACTGCCATAGTATTCCACCGTGATCCGATCCAGAACCTTGGCATTGGCCCGGCCAGCCCGAACGGCGCCGAACTCCTCCTCCAGATGCTCCAGGGCCTTATCCATTCTTCTTGCGTAATCCTTAAAATCCACGCTCATTGTTTCGTCCTCCTTAGATTGTTACTGTTGTTCCGATTTCTTCACCGCAGACAACGCGGATGATATTCTGGGGGGGATTCAAAGCAAAGCAGACCAGGTTCATGTTGTTGTCCATCGCCAGAGTCATGGCGGTGGAATCCGTGGCTTTCAAGTGGTCAGACAGAACCTTGTCATAAGTCAAGCGGGTATAGCGCTTGGCGCTGGGATCCACATTGGGGTCGGCGGAATAAATAGCGTCCACATTCTTGGCCATGAGCACCGCATCCGCCTCAATTTCCACACCCCGAAGCACCGCGCCGGTGTCGGTGGAGAAATAGGGGTTACCGGTGCCGGCGGCAAAAATAACCACCTTTCCCTCGTTCAGATAGCGGTCAGCGGTATCCCGGGTGAAATACTCAGCAAACTTGTTCATTTCCACCGCGGTAAGTACTCTGGCATCTATGCCGTGCTTTTCCAACGCATCCGCCATGGCGATGGAATTCATCACGGTAGCCAGCATGCCCATGGCATCGCCGTGGGAGCGCTGCATTTTATCCGCGCCGTCCTTGACGCCCCGCCAGAAATTGCCGCCGCCGATAACCAGGCCAATCTGGACACCCATATCGTGGCAGGTTTTGATGGCTTCACAAACGGAATGGATCACGGTAAAATCCAGCCCTCTGTGCTGCTCGCCGGCTAGGGCCTCGCCGCTGAGCTTCAGCAGAATGCGTTTATATTTCAGTTCAGGCAAATGGTATCACTCCTTTTCATATCCTTTTCTATTTTAATATAAGATGGCCGAATTGACAACCCTAAATTGCAGATTTTGAAAATTGTTTTCTTCTTTTTCACAAAAGGCGCTCCCGCTGTACAATTTTCACACATGCTTCCCCCGGAAAAAAGGGGAATCTGGCGGGAATTTTGGTTGCAAAAACAGCGGCAATCGGGTATAATGGCATATTATAATTTCCGAGCGGGGAATTGTCCGTTCCTCCCTTGGAAACCTTTATCAACATACAAGAGAGGATGGTTTTCTTATGGCTGAGATCACGGAAAGCAAAAATTTCATCCACGCTTTTATCGATGAGGATATCGCCCCCGGCGGGCAGTATGAAGGACAGACCGTACACACCCGGTTTCCGCCGGAGCCCAACGGCTATCTGCACATCGGCCACTGCAAGGCGCTGATCATTGACTTCGGCACTGCGGAAAAGTACGGCGGCCTGTGCAACCTGCGGATGGACGACACCAACCCCACAAAAGAGGATGTGGAGTTTGTGGAGGCCATCAAGGAGGATATTCACTGGCTGGGCTTTGACTGGGGCGACCGGTTCTACTATGGCTCCGATTACTTTGAAAAGGATTACGAGTACGCGGTGGAGCTGATCAAGAAAGGCCTGGCCTACGTCTGTGAGCTGACCCCCGAGCAGTTCAAAGAGTACCGGGGCGACCTAAACACCCCCGCCGTCTCCCCCTACCGGGATCGGCCCATCGAGGAAAGCCTGGATCTGTTCGCCCGGATGCGCGCCGGAGAATTTGAGGACAACAAGTATACCCTCCGGGCCAAGATCGACCTGGCCTCCGGCAACTTTAACATGCGCGATCCCGTTATCTACCGCATCCGCCACATGCACCACCACCGCCAGGGGGACAAGTGGTGCATCTA
>CAYYGF010000114.1:0-6995 GCA_964471315.1 uncultured Oscillospiraceae bacterium
TCTTCACCTGTACCATGTCCTTACCGGTTTTGGATTTGAAGTGCTGACCGATAAGTCCTTTTCCGAATTTGATGGTTACTTCTTCCCGCTTGGGGGGTTGCGAATTTGTGTTTTCCAGTAGCTTATCCTCCTAATTCATCGGCGTTCACAACAACAAAGCTATCCTGCCGGTGCAGCTTGTGGAATTCGGTACTTCCGCCGAGTCATAAAATGCTATGCCCTGGAAGTGTCCGGGGCATCGTTTCTTTTCTCGGAGGACAGCATCCGCATAGAAAAGAAGGTGCGGGGGATGATTCCTGTGGCGATGGTTCTACATTTTTCTGTTGACCGAATATCACCAAAGTGATATAATACAAGAAACAGATTGGAGGAAAAGCCGATGGATAAGCTGATAACGCTGTATCATGGCTCGGAGCAGCTTGTGGAGGAGCCGACCTTTGGAAAAGGGAAAAAGAACAATGACTTCGGCTTGGGATTCTATTGTACAGAAAGTGAAGATCTGGCAAAGGAGTGGGCGGTGTCCTCTCTCCGAAGCGGATTTGCCAACCGCTATACACTGGATACGGAGTATCTGAACGTTCTGAATCTGAACAGTCCCGATTACACCATTCTGAACTGGATCGCGGTATTGGTGGAGCATCGTCTGTTCTCCATCAAGATCCCTGTGGCCCGGAGAGCCAAACGGTATCTGATTGACCATTTCGGTGTCAATGTCAATGCCTATGACCTGATCACCGGCTACCGCGCGGATGATTCCTACTTTGACTATGCGGAATCTTTTCTGAACAACGGAATTTCTGTGGAACAGCTTGCCCGAGCCATGCGCCTTGGGAAACTGGGAGAGCAGATCGTCATTAAGTCTCAATTCGCGTTCTCGCGGCTACGGTACGAAGGCTTCGATGTGGCGGAGAAAGAGAAATACTATGTCCTCCGCAAGGCAAGAGACAATGAAGCGAATAGAACTTATCTCGACATGCTGGAAGAGGAGAGCGATGGCCTGTATATTCAGGACATTATGAGAGGGGGCATCCGCAATGATGATCCACGCATACCAAGAAATCTATCTGAGTAACGCCCAATCCATGCTGGGGGATGCCTTTGACTATGGGATCAATGCCTGTCATATCCCTGGCAGCAGCTTTGTAAAACTGTTTGTTGCCAGTACCGTCAGCAAACGACTGGAAAATGGAGAGCCGAGTTATCTTTCCGGGAAAAGCGGGATTGAAGTGGCGAGGGATATTCTTGCGGAAACCACGGGGAAGGTGCCGGATGCTCCGCCGCAGGAACACTTTGGCCGTTCCCGGGAATACTGGATCGGCTGGGCAGTTGCCTACTATCAATGGTTTTCCGGCAGAAGGTACAGCGATATCTTCCGGGTGGTTACCTTTGAAGAATTACAGAGAATGTACGATCCCCTTCATGAAGCGGACATTACAAAGTTTGCTGATATTCTGGATACGCGGATGCGGGAGTTTTTTGCTGACACCAGCTTGAAGCGGATTCGCACCGCTTACGGCTGCACACAGGCGGAGCTGGCAAAGCGGTCCGGTGTCAGTCTGCGCTCAATCCAGATGTATGAACAGCGCAATAAGGACATCAACAGGGCCAGCGCCGAGACACTTCTCCGTCTGGCCAGAGTCCTTGGCTGCACGATGGAAGATTTAATTGAAAAATAAGGTGCTACTTGATGAATGGCCGCAAAATGATGTGAAAATGAGCAGATGCCCTGGACAAAATTGTCCGGGGCATCGTTTACATTAGTGGCGGCGGAATGTATCCCGCATTGAAAAGCGGGCGCTACAAAAGCTGCGGCAGGTGCTGGAAAAATGAAGTGTCCCCTGCATTTGAGCAGGGGACGGATATCAGCGGAGCAGATGCCAGCGGTGGGCGGTATAGAAGTAGTAGGGAACTTCAAACAGCAACATGGCGCACCAACCGATGGCGCAGGAGAAGGCAATGGCCGTCAGCCCCAGCCGGGGAACCAGCAGATAGGTGCACACCGTCCGCAGCCCGGCTTGCAGGAAGGTTCCCAACATGGTGGTGTACATTTTTCCCATACCCCGGAAGAAGCCCTGGACACCGTTGGTCATGGCGGGCAGCAGATAGAACAGAGCCATCCAGGAAAGATACTGGCTGCCCAGCGTGATGACCGCAGCGGAACCGTCTCCTGTGACGAACAGACTCACCAGAGACACCCGCAGCAGGGCAGTCAGCGTGCCAATCAGAACCCAGTAGCACAGCTCCAGCCGGATGCCGGTTCGGAAACCGGGACGAATCCGTTCCAAAGTTCCGGCACCCCGGTTCTGGGCAATGTAGGTGGAGATGGCAGAGGAGATGCTTTGGGCAGGAATGCAGGCGAAATCGTCAGCCCGGGTGGCAGCGTTGAAGGCGGCGATGGCGCTGACACCCAGCGTGTTGACCTGGCCTTGAATGAGCACCTTACACACCGGCTGGATGGCCTGCTGCAAGGCGGTGGGGCCGCCGTATTCCAGGATCTGCCGCAGCAGGACGGGATTTAGGTGCCAATGTTCCACTTTGGGACAAAGCTGCGGCATCCGGTGAATCAAATGGTACAGCGCCAGCCCGGCGCAGACCGCCTCGGCAAACACGGTCGTCATAGCGCTGCACAAAATACCAAAGTGCAGGATGCCTAGGAAAACCAAGTCCAGAACGCCGTTTAGGATAGCGGAAAAGGCCAGAAATTTTAGCGGCGTGTCCGCGTCACCCACGCTTTTCAGTCCCGCCGTCAGCGCATTATAGCAGAAGGTAAAGGGAGCACCCAGAAAGGTGATCCGCAGATAGGTGGCGCTAATGTCGAAAATCTCCCCAGGCACTGCCAAAAAGGACAAAATTGGCTTCGCCAGCGCAATTCCGGCAAGCGCCAGGAAGCAGCAAACGGAAAAGCCCACCAGCAGCGTGTTGGCTAGGATTTGGCGCAGCCGGTGGAAATCCTTGGCGCCAAAGGCCTCGCTCATGAGAACTCCCGCTCCGATGCACAGGCCGGTAATGGCCAGAATCACCAGATTCATCACCGGCCCGGCAATCCCCTCGGCGGCCAGGGCGTTCTGGCCCAGGAACCGTCCGGCAATGATGGTGTCGATGGCGTTGTAGCTCAGCTGGAGCCAGTTTCCCAGCAGCAGGGGCAGGGCGTGGCGCAGAAGCAGACTGCGGGGCGCGCCAGTGGTCATATCGGTCATGGTGGATCTCCTAATTTCTCTGGGTGAGATTAACCGGAGTAGCGGTTGGAGGCCAGTTCTCTATCCAGCCAATCCATGGCTTGGTGGAGGCAGACATAGGGGTCTCCCTGCCAGCGCTCCTGCTCCACGAAGCCGTAGGCGGCACCCGCGTCCAGGCAGGCTTTGACAACGCCGTCCCAGGCGATGTCCCCCTGTCCGGCGGGCACCAGAGTATCTCCCCGGCTGTCCTTGAAATGTACCATGCATACCCGCCCTGCGTGGCGGCGCAGGTATGCGGGCATATCCGGGCAGCAACGGTTTAAGTGGTACAAATCCAGGCAAAGCGCCAGTTCCGGCATGGCTTGAAGCAGGTATTCCACGGCGTCCATGCCGGGAATGGCTTGAAAATCGGCGCTGACCGGATGAAAGCACAGCTGCTGGCCCAGGGGTTCCAACCGCTTTTGCACGGTGCGAAGCTCCTCCACGAATGCATCCAGCCCAGAGGGAGATTTCAGCCGATCCGGAATGCGGCTGACGCAGAGCCATTTCCCGCCGGTGGCGGTGTTGAGGTTGACATAATAGGAAAAGTCCTTCAGCACCGTTTCATAAAAATCCTGTACGGAAACGGACTCCATTCCCGATTTCCGGAGGGCGTCGGCGATTGCCTTCACAGAAACGCCGGGATGGATCCATTGCAGCTGCACCCAGCGGCAGCCAATTGCTTGAAGACGGGAAAAGGCTTGGTACACCTGGGCTTCGTTGAGAAGCAGGGGTTTTAAGCTGGATACCTGTATTCCGGTTTTCATAAGGGCCTCCTAAGCGTGTTTTCTCCATTTTGTTCCCGGAGCCATAGGCAGTCAATCCAGGGGGCTCCGACCACGCCTCGGACTGCCTGCCCTTTTTATATCATAACGGCAGGATTCCGGAAAGTCAATACGCATGGTTATGGCTGCCAGGGGGAGCCTATTCCGAAAATCATGGAAATTGATCAAGAAGGCGTATTACATGGCCAGAATGCTGTTCCAGACCTCCTCCACAACGGGAATGCCGTTCTTGGAGAAATCGTCGATGTTCCGAGCCTCCCGCTCACCGGGGTAGAGCACCTCGCCGCCCTCCGTTACGGGAATGGAAGATTTGATATCTGCCAGAATCGCGTTGACGATCTCCTCGGTCTGCTCCGGCGTGTTGCCCTTGCTGGGGTCAATGGCGATCATGACCTGACTTAGGCCAACCTCGTCGCCGAAGGTGCCGATGGTCTGGACGCTGTTGCCGTTGGTCAGAATGGTGGCAATCATATCCAGGGCGATGGAGATGCCGCTGCCCTTCCAGTAGCCCATGGGCAGTACCCGCCAGGTTTTTTCGATCTGGGCAGGATCGGTAGTCAGATTGCCGTTTTCGTCGTAGCCGCCGGGAACGGGCAGCTGCAAGCCCTTCAGACGGCAGTCCTCAATCTTGCCGTAGCTGAACTGGCTGACAGCACAGTCAATGACCACGTGACGGCCATTGGCCCGGGGAACGGCGAAGATCAAGGGGTTGTTGCCAATTTTCTTATCCTTGCCGCCCCAGGCGGGCATGTTGGGGCAGGTGTTGGACCAGCAGATGCCGATGCAGCCGTTGTCCGCCGCTTGAAAGCCGTAGCTGCCGCCCCGCATCCAGTGATTGTTGTTGCCCAGAGCCACGATGCCGATGCCGTACTGCTTTGCCAGCGCGCAGGCCCGATCCATCGCCTTCTTGGCATTCAGCGGGCCGAAGCCCCTGTGGCCGTTCCAGCGCTCGAAAGCACCCAGGGCGATTTCGGTGGTTGCCACCACGTTGGGGTCGATCTCCCCCTTGTCCAGGTAGCTGACTACCCGGGGGAACCGGTTCAGTCCGTGGCTGAACATGCCGGCCAGGCTGTTCTGGGCAAAGAGGGTGGCCGCGTCATCGGCGCCCTGCTCCGTGAAGCCCTTTTTCATCAGTACACGCTTGAACTGGGTTTTCATTTCCTCGTAAGATACTCTCATGATGGATTCCTCCTATTATGCTTATGCGGATCATTTTTTGACAATTTTCGAATGGATTTTGGTGACTTTCCGTTCTGCGGCCGAATGCGGTAGGGACAGCGGACATCTTCCGAAGTGTAACGCTCTATCCCTATACTGCAATCGATTGCTAAACAAATATTATCATACTCGATCTTTTATACGTTGTCAATAATGGGAATTTGTACAAAATATCATAAGCTCTTTTATGAAATAGCGAAGCAGATAACAAAGGAATTCGTTAAATAATGCAATCGATTGAAATACAAGAGCCATCAATGCTCACCTCCCAAAAGGAAGGTGAGCATTTTGGAGGATGCCTTAGGTGGTTTCCCGTTCGATGATCCTGGAAAACAGCATAATTCTGGCAGGCGGGTTGTTTTTGTTTAGGCTTTCCAGCAGAATCCGGGAGGATTCCATACTCATTTCCAGCATCATATTGTCCAGAGCTGTGAGCTTGGGGTTGCAGATTTCACAGTAACGGGTATTGTCAATGCCGATTACATTGACCTGCTGGGGGACTTGGATGCCTGCATCTGTCAACGCCCGCACACCACTGACGGCGGCTTCGTCCTCACAGAATATCATGCCCTCGACATCGGGATGCTCCCGCAGGATCTGCTGAGTCACCCGATAGCCTTCCTCCAGAGAAGTGGCAGCTTGATAGATCCAGTTGGCGCATTCCGGCGCTTCTCCCTCTTGAATGGCCTGCAGAAAGCCCTGCTGCTTGTTTAAATTGGCAGGGGTGGAATTGGGAATAATAAACGCGATCTTGTGGTGCTTGTTTCGCTGCATCAGCTTGACGCATTCCATCACGCCGTTGTATTCGTCCACCAGAACACCCTTCACGTTTGGCAGCGGAAGATAGCCGTTTGCCATAGCGATGGGGATATTAGGGAAGTTTTTGACCAATGCCTGCTTTACCGCTTCACACTGAAACGTGGAGCCAACCATCAGCAGGCCGTCGATCTGCCGCTGAGCCAGCCGCTGGATGGCATCTACCTTGCTCTCGTCGGGGATGCCGGTGTTGACGATGAGACAGGTGTACCCGGCGCGGGCAAGCTCCTGCTCCACATAGAAGGCGATGTCCATATAGTGGGCGTACCGGATATCCGTGATGAGTATTCCAATCATATTGCTGGAGCGGTTTACGAGCCCCCGGGCCGTTTCGTTCGGGGTGTAGCTATATTCCTTCAACAGTTTCTCGATCTTTTGACGGGTTTCGGGCTTGATGCCGGGCTTGTTATTCACAACCCGGGACACAGTACTGGCAGAAACACCGGCTTTTTTTGCAATATCGTAGATGGTCATGGTAGCAGGAGCCCCTTTTGCAGTGAAATATATTTGTATTTTATCACCGATGACAGAAAAATGCAAGCGATTGCGAAAGTAGGTAAATCACCCATGGAACATATCTGGAAGACCTTGGACTTGACAGGGAAAACCAGGCGGGGACGGTAGCCATCTATTCGAATGAAGGACTGCGTACGTCTGTGATAATGGTGTACATTTTGCAGGAGGTACCGAAAGAGATAGGGGGTACATCGCCTGCCCGGCATATGCTGTTGCGTGCTGAACGGGCTATCGGATACATCACAGGTAATGCCTTGCGGATCATCGGACTCCACTATGCGCAGGCAGAAGTCATCCTGGATAGAAAAGAAATCTCACGAAAAAGGGCGACACTGCTTTACATCATGATGAAAATAGGGTGGTCGATTGTAAAATGAAGTTGGACACCTGAAAAAAGGAATCCATAGTGACTTCCAATGTGGTAGAATGAAGTTCCCCAACACCA
>CAYYGF010000115.1:0-6893 GCA_964471315.1 uncultured Oscillospiraceae bacterium
AACTTCAATTTAGCGGCGACTCGCCGCGGAAGTGCTCGAATCACAATGTGTCACGGTGACGAACTCGCTCTGCACCTGGCTGGCCAGGCCGCGGAAGGTGCCCCGGATCACGGCGCAGTCGCCGGCGTCCCGGCCGCAGGAGACCCGGATGTAATTTTCATCTACCAGCAAACCGTTGGTGGGATCAAAGCCGTACCAGTACCCATTGCACAGGGCCTCCACCCAGGCGTGGGAGGCACCTTCACCCAGGGTCATGCCTGCGGCGTACCGGCAGGGGATGCCCTCCAAACGCAGCAGGGAGAGCATGATGTGGGCGTAATCTTGACAGACCCCCTGCCCTTGCGCCAGGGCATTTTCCGCGGTTTCCCGGACGGTGGTAGCGCCAGGGGCGTAGGTAAGGCCGCCGTGGAGGGCGGCCATGATCCCAATGGCCTTGTCATAGCTGCCGCCTGTCAAGGCCAGCTCTCGGTGGTATGCCAGCAGCGCCGGGCCAGGCGCGGTCAAGGGAGTCTGGGCCTTGAACAGGGCGGCGGTCATGGGGTCGGCGGAGTATTCCTCATAAATATCCAGTCCCGTCTGAACGGCGCCGGTGACGGTGACGGAAAATTCGCTGTGGGGAGGCTGTACGCAGCCATAAAGCGTTCGGCTGCCGAAGCAGTCCAGCGCTTCCCTCGCCTCCGGACAGCTGGAAACGGCAGCGGTCAAATCCAGAACCCGCTGCCGGGCGGTATTGCCGGGGAGAAACCGGAAGGAAAAGCTGTGCTGCCGGACGGGGGCGCTGTAGGTCGCCCGCAGCGAATATTGAAAATGCAGCTGCTGAATGAAGATCCCTCTTTTCTGTTACGGGGTGATGAGACTGCGCAGCAGACTCTGGACGTTGCGGTAGGAGAATTCGTCCTGGAGAAGCATGTTGTCGATGGTATACAGAACGCTGGCGTCATAGCGCATGTGGGATTTGCGCAGGAACTGCTTCATGCGTCCGTATTCCCGGCGGATGTCGGCGGCGGGGCGATCCAGGCTCAGATACAGATCCAGCCGCTCAATTCCCTTGCCCAGCTTGATGATGTTTCGGGTCGGCTCGTCAATGATCTGATCGTTGACACAGCCCCAGAAGGCCAGAATATGGTCGATGACCAGCATCAGATCCGCCAGGAAGGTATCCTCCCGGTTGGCGCGCTTGATATCGTCCAGAGCAAGCTGGATGTAGGCCATGGTCTCGGTGCCGATGTAGTCCCGCAGGACGATGGCATTGTCGTATGCCCGGTAAAGGTTGCTGATGATGGAATTGGGGTCATTGGTATCGAAGGGGTAAGTGGTGAGAAATTTCTCCCGGGAGCCATAGACATCGGGAATGCCGATTTTCTGACACAGGGTGGCGTAGTAACCCGGCTCCTTGTCAATCATGAGATCCGTTGCCTCGATGTAATATTTTAGGGTGGTGTGTACCCGCTCCGTGTACCGGCCCAGCCAGAACAGGTTGTCGCTTTTTTCTATCGTGATAATACCCATGTGTCCTTAAAACCTCCCCCTTGAGAAGAATTGACGATGAACGAATCGGGATTCCGGGAGAACCGGGTCAGACCGCTGGGCCAGACCTGGGTCTGGCTGCCGGTGAGCACAAAGGCCCGCAGATCCGCTTTCCGGGGCACCCGTTCCCCCCTCTCGTCCAGAATGTCCAGATCGTAGAAATCAATGACCTCCTGGGCAATAAACCGCCGGGGCTGGCTTTTCAGCAGGGCGATGAAGTCCTCCTTCTGCTGCTTTGTCAGAGAATTGCCGAAGACCACGCCGTAGCCGCCCGCCTCCGCCACGTCTTTGATCACCAGATTGTCAAAGTGATCCAGCGTGTAGCGCATGTCGTCTTCATAGTAAGGAAGATAGGTGGGAGCGTTGCGCAGAATCGCTTCCTGGCCCAAATAATAGGAGATCATCTTGGGCACAAAGTAGTAAATGCCCTTGTCGTCGGCTACGCCGTTGCCCGGGGCGTTGATCAGCGCCACATTGCCCTTGCGGTAGGCTTCGAAAATGTGGGGGATGCCGATCACGGATTCCTCGCAGAAGGTCATGGGATCCAGGTACTCGTCGGAGATCCGGCGGTACACCGCGCCCACCCGCTGCTTTTTGCCCTCGTAGTTGATGTGGTAGAGCTTGTCATTCTCGCAGACCAGGTCGCTGCCGGTGGTCAGCACCGCCCCTGTGCGCTCGGCAAGATAGGAATGCTCAAAAAATGCCGCGTTGTACCGCCCGGGAGAGAGAATCACATTGATGCCACCGGTGTTGACATTGTCCATCACGGCTTTGAGCATTTGGGCGTAGTTCCGATTGTCGATGACGCTGTTGTGCAGGAAGGCCTCCGGAGCGCTTTTGCGCTGGAATTCCCGGGCGATCATGGGATAGGAAGCGCCGGAGGGTACCCGCAGGTTATCCTCCAAAATGTACCAGGTGTCGTCCTTGGCCTGAACCAGGTCGATGCCGGAGATGTGGCTGTAGATCCCCTTAGGCGGCATCACCCCATCACAGGGCGGCAGAAAGCCCTTGGCGGAGAAGATGAATTCCTCGGGAATCACGCCATCCCGGACAATCTGCTTGTTTCCATAGATATCCCGAAGGAAACAGTTCAGCGCGTCTACCCGCTGAATCAGCCCTTTTTCCAGATACTGGAACTCCTCGTGCCCAATGATCCGGGGAATGGGGTCAAAGGGGAAAAGCTGCTCCTTGAACACGCCGTTTTTGTAAATGCCGAACTTCACGCCGTAGCGTGCCAGCAGCCGGTTGATTGTGGCGGAATGCTTAATTAATCCATCCATGGCCGTGACCCTCCCACAAATGATGAAAGGCGCTTCTTCCAAACCAAGGAAAAAGCGCCATTGCTTACTTGTTATCTTATCACCCAAAAAGATGGTTGTCAACTATTTTGCGTAAAGGAACGGAGGCTTTGTAGAAATCCGGGCGGCAGATGCGCCGCGGCTGTTCCGGTTCGCCAAATGGTGGGTGCAGCTGTTTGGGGAGAGCGAGGGCAAGGATAATCTGGGCCTGTATCCCCTGTTCGGCAATTTTTCCGAGGATTTGCATTCCATTGGCCAGTTTCTCCAGGAGGGGACTCCGGTGCTGTTTGAGACGTTCCTGGATGTGCGCCACTCCAGCGCGTCGTTAAGGCTCCAGCCGGACGATGTGGATGACCGCTTCGGCTATCTGGACGGCATGGATTTTGACGAGATCAACCGGGCGGCCTATGAAGCCACCCTCCAGGGTATCAAAGCAGACGGTGGTTTCCGCTGAGACACCAATCGGACAGCGGAAAAAACTGCGTCACCGGCCCATGCCGGTGACGCAGAGTCATACTATCAGCTATTGAAATCCTGCAAATAATCCCGAATGGCAGTGGCGCAGGCGCCCATGGCGCCGCTGTTGATGTCCGGATCCAGGAACACGAAATTGGTATCCTGGATGGTGGAATAGAGATTGTCGTAAACAGTGTTCAGCATAGTGCGCCGGTTTTCCTGGATGGTAAAGAGCTTGCCCTCGATGAGCAGAATGTCCGGGCGGATGAAGCTATAGATATTCGCGATGGACAGACCAATGTAGTACAGCGCCCGGCTGACGATCCGGGTAACCACTGGGTCGCCCTCCTGCTGGGCTGTCAGCACCTGGGCCATGGTGAGGGGCTCACCGCCGCACAGGCTGGTCAGCAGGGTGCTGCCGCCGCCGTCCATAGCCTCCTGGCAGGCGCGCAGAATGGCGGTGTCGCTGGATACCGCCTCCAGACAGCCCCGGTTGCCGCAGACGCACTTCGGACCCAGGGGATCCACGATGGTGTGGCCCACCTCACCGGCCCCCAGGGCCACACTGGAGGTAAGACCGTTGTTCAGCAGAAAGGGGCAGGAAATGCCCGTGGAGATGAACAGATAGGCAAAGGACGCGGCATCCTGGGTGATGTCCCCCCGGAACAGCAGGGCGGCGTTGGCTCTGGCCCGGGCGTTGTTCTCAATGACCACGGGGCCGGTGAAGCCGGTGAGCCGCCGCACATCCTGGCGCAGGGGCTTGTTGACCCAGTTGTAGCCGGGGTGTACCACCAGAGTGCCCAGCCCCGTATCCACAATGCCGGGAATGCAGAAGCCGATCCGGGAGATTTTCTCCCTGGGAACGAGGTCGGATTCCAGAACCTTGCGGATTAAGGTACAGGCGGATTTCAGAGCCTGGTTGTAATCGCCGATGGAGGACTCATGGGCGTCGGTGTACAGCACGGTTCCCCGCAGGTCGGTCAGGCACAGCCGCCGGTAGGTGCCCCGCATTTCCACGCCGATAAAATAGCGGGCATCGGCCACAATGTCGATGGGATTGGCTGGACGGCCCATGATTTTGTCATCCGAGGGCAGGGGGGAAACCTCATGGACGATGCCGTTGGCGATCATGGTGTTGACGTTGGTGGTGATGGTGGGCATGGTCAGCCCTAATCTCTGGGATACCTCCGCCCGGGTGATGGGGCCGTGCTGGTAGATCATCTCCCGGATGGCCACCTGGTTGGACAGCTTGACGCGGAAGAGGTTACCGCCCAATTTTGGCTGCATATGCGCACCTCCTTACCTTTTGCTTTGAAAGCTTCGCATTCACAGCAAAAACCGATATCAAGTACCAGTGCCTTGTCCCCACCTGGCGGGGCGACCGACGCTGATGCACATAAAATCCCCATGCACAAACTGCTCCCAGGGTTTGGGGCGCAATCATTTCGCATGGGATTTTTATAGTATTTTAGCAAATTGGGGGGCGCCGTGTCAAGGACTTTCAGAGGATCGGGAGAAAAGAACCGGGAAATGGGGAATATCCACAATTTTTATCCCCAAAAATTGGAAGAACCGCTACTTCTCAGATGCGGACAGATGTGATAATTTACAAATAATTAAATAAATTGAATAATCAAGTTGTATGTGCACACAAATCCGGGAAAAGTTCCCCGACGGCCACGGCCGGTTTACCCAGTATTCCCTGGTGGGGCTGGTGGATCCGGTTTAAATCGCGGAGCGGGCGGGCACCAGCTCCGAGAAGCTGCCGCTACAGCAGGCGGTGGCCCTCACAGGCAAAAAGCACAATGTGATGGGCAAGCGAGCCTACACCTGCAGATTGTGGAGGGCATATTTCTCCGTAGCTACTTTGCCTTATCCTCCGCCGTGTCGGACGCATGCTTCGCCTTGTGATCTTCCGGCGTTTGCCGGATGGCCCCCTCCTCTTCCTGCCGGGCCAGGTCTGCCGCCAGACGAACCGCCCGGAACAGATTCATCAACAGGATGGCCAGCAAGGGCAGCAGAATCAGCGCCCCAAATATCAGTGGGTTTGACGGCAGCCCGATGAGAACGCCCAGTCCCGCAGAGGCATCCAGGGATTTTTCAATAGACGCAAAACACCCCTGGGAACGGAGAAAGCGAACGCGCTTCCTGTTCCCAGGGGTGTTGGTTATTCAGCCATCTGCGCGAATGGCCCAGATGTTGCGGATTTGACCTTCCAGTTGGTTGTAGCTCCACAGCATCCGGGAGCGGACGCGGCTGTTGGGGTCGTTGATGTGGAACAGGCCGTTTTCTACCCCGGTCAAGACCACATAATGGCCTGCGGAGGTAAAATCCCCTTTCCCCATAGCCAAGATGATGGGGGTGCCTTCCTCCAGGGTATCCACCAGCTTCTGCTGCACAAGGGGCAGCTCCTGAACGCTTAGCCCCAGCTCCTCCCCGCCCTCGCTGATGAGGGTCCAGGAGGAACCGTAGCCTTTTTCGTAATACCCGTTTTCCTCGGCGAATTTGGCGATTTGATCCGGGGACATATTGGGGTCGCCCGTCAGATAGTAGCCCACCATGGCCAGGCAGGTGGGGCCGCAGCCGGTAATGCCAAGAATGCTGCTGCCGTATTCCTGGTAGCCCCACATGGGATCCCACTGCAGAAACAGCGGCACACCCTGGCTTCGGTCATAGGCACTCAGATCCACCGCCTGCTTTTTCCGGAAAGGATAGTTTAGTACAAAATCTTTGGTCTCCGGGTTGCCTTCGTACAGGTCGATGATAAATTGGGGGTATTCTCCGTAGGAGATCCCCTTTTCCTCCGCGAAGGCCTTGATGGTCTTTTCCGCTTCGCCCCGCTCCACCCAGGAAAAGGAGACATCCCGGTACAGGTTGTACAACGGCTTGGCGCTGATAAGCCCCGCCAGTGCCAGCACCAGCACCGCCAGCGCGATAAACAGGCCTTTTTTGTGCTTCATAGGTTTCACCTTCCTTTTGGATAGCGGTATTATAGCATGGGAAACCTTAGGAAGTCTTTTTCCTGGGATTAAGATTTTCTTATTTTTCGGTTATTCCGCCGCGATCACCTGAGCGCCCTGGAACTCCACGTGCAGGGGGAGCATCTGCCAGTTGTGCTCGGTGATGGCGTCCAGCTTCTTGGCCAGCTTTTCTTCCAGCCTTTCGTCCTGGGTGATGCACAGCAGGGTGGGGCCTGCGCCGGACAGGCAGAAGGCCGCGCCGGTGGTGCGCACCAGGGCCTCGATTTTTTCGTAGTCCGGGATCAGCTTCTTCCGGTAGCGCTGGTGGAGCCGATCCTGCATGGCGTTGCGCAGCAGCTTTTCGTCCCCTAATTCCAGCGCCTTTAAAACCAGTGCGCCGTGGGAGACATTGTAGATGGCGTCGGCCCGGTTCACCTGCTCCGGAAGGACGCTTCGCGCCAGGGTGGTGGGCAGGTTGAAGTCCGGCACCAGAGCCAGAAATTCCCAGTCCGGGTGCAGGGGGAAGCTGACGCACACCGGCAGGCCACCGTCCACCATAGAGGCGGTGAGGCCGCCGTAGAAGGCGGGAGCCAGGTTGTCCGGGTGGCCCTCCATGGCGTTGGTGATGTTCAGCAGGCCCTGGGTGGAGAGC
>CAYYGF010000116.1:0-6824 GCA_964471315.1 uncultured Oscillospiraceae bacterium
GTCATGCACATGGTGTTCCATCTGGCCATCCTGGTGGGACTGAACATGGTGCTCTCCGGGGACGCCGGCGTGTCGCTGATCTTCGTGTTCATCTTCATCGGCATGGCCTTCGCCGGGGGCGTCAGCCTATGGTGGTTCGCCCTGGCCATTGGCGCCATCGCGGCGGCGGTGCCGGTGGTCTGGCCGTACCTGGGTGCCTACCAGCGAGAGCGCATCCTGGTTCTGATCGACCCCAACTATGACAAAATGGGCATCGGTGCCCGATATCACAGCAAGATCAACCTGCAGTCCCTCACCGGCGGCGGCCTGACGGGCCAGGGCCTCTTCAACGGCACCCGTACCCAGGACGGTAACCTCTTCGCCCAGCACACCGACTACATCTTCTCCTCCATCGGCGAGGAGCTGGGCTTCTTCGGGTGCGTGGCGGTGATGCTGCTGGAGCTGGCCATCATCGCCCGGTGCATCCAGGTGGGTGCCCGGTGCCCGGACTATATGCGCCGGCTCATCTGCTTCGGTGCCGCCTCCGCCATGATGTTCCAGGTGCTCATCAACGTGGGTATGTGCATCGGCGTTATGCCCGTTATCGGCCTGACCCTGCCGCTGATCAGCTACGGCGGCTCCTCCGTGGTTACCATCTTCGCCATGCTGGGGCTGGTTTCCGGCGCATATGCCCGACCACAAAGCCTCAGTCACGAACGCTACGTCCAGCCCTACCGGGGATAACAAAAAAGCACAGCCGGGAGACACGTCTCCCGGCTGCTTCGCGTTTTGGCTCTCTTGACTTTTGATGTTCAAAGGGCTATACTGCTTGTTACCGAGAAACCGCAACCAGGAAAGGAGCCGCCATCCATGGATCACGAATCCTCCTTCAAGCCGGACACCTCCCAGGCGCTGCCCCTCTTTTTCCGGCACCTGGCATCCATGGGGTGCTTGACCGCGGAGGCCATACAAGGTACCCAGGATCATTTTTACGCCGCCCGGAAATCCATTGCCGACATTCTGATTGGCCGGGGAATCACCACCTTCTCCAATGACCAGGATCAAACCCGGGAGTGTGGCAAATTCTTCGACGACTGGTACCTCTACGCCGTCCCCGGTGGGAAGGGCTATGTCTACAGCCTGTTCAAAATGCGGGAGCAGGAGCACAACGCGGAAAAGGGGGAAATCGGAGACGGCGATACCCCCGGCGTGACGGTCAGCTTTATCGCGTTTGACACCGGCGTGCTGTCCGCATGTCTGACGGATCCCTCCCATGCCAACCGCAAGGCGCTGAACCGGGAGATCAACCGGGTGGTCGCCGCCCGGCATCAGCGGCATGATCCGGCGCTGAAGGCCTATTTTGTCCGCACCCAGGCCCAGGGCCCGTATCTCATCGCCCAGTGGTACGTGCGCTTTCTGGCGGAGTTCGCGGAAAACGGGATTCTCCCCGTCCCCCAGGCCTACGCAGCCCAGTACCGGAAAAACAGCACCGGGCGGCTCCCCCGGTTCCTGGAGGAAAACAACACCACTGCCGGCCACCCAATCTGCGACCACAAATTTCTGTTTCTCCGGGATCCCCGAAATCTCTCCTTCCAAGAGCAGCTGGCGCTTCTGGCAACCCACACCGCCGATGTCAGCTTTCCTGCCTTCGCGGCGGAGGTTCAGTACCATGCCCGGTTTCTGGTTTGGTATGCCCGGCTCCCCATTCCCTTTCTGGGTCATTCCGTCTACGACAGCGCCATCCGGGCGGATATGACCATCGGCGACACCGAGCTGGAAGGCCCCGCTCCCTTCCACAATCTCAACAGCCGCTGGGTGCGCCGCCAGGCCCAATGCCACGGCACGGGAGAGGCCTCCGTCCGGTTGTAACGGCGCGAGACGCTGATTCCCCATCCATTTGTTTACGGTTTTGTCGAAAACTGTTTGTTTCCTGTTTATTCCTTGGACACAAAGGGGCAGTATGCTATTTCCATGAAAGACAGTTGAAGGCTGGTTGCCTCCCCTTTCTTGATATAGGGCAACACCGCATAATGGGGCAAGGAGATTCGGCGGGAGATTTTGACCCAAGCGAAAGTGTGGAAAATGCGGGAATACTGGATGTATTTCCCATTTTTCATACTGCACGATTGGGACAAAAGATCCGCCGAAGCCCGCAGCTCCCATTGTGCGGTGTTGCCATAGATTCTCCTCCTCTCTTGTTTCCAAAACGGAGAAGGACTCCACTCCCGAACGGAAGTGGAGTCCTTCTCGTTTTTTTGGCATACCCGCCGCTCATCGGCTCCGAGCCATACCCTGCAAGCAGAAGGGCAGCTCCATCCGGTTGGCCTCCAGCAGCGCCTTGTCCCGGAGGATGGTCTGCGCGTCCCCGTCCGCCGCGATTTGACCATGGGACAGCAGAATCACCCGCTGGCAGGTGTCCAGAATCATATCCAGATCGTGGGAGGCAATCAGCTTTGTCTGGGGCAAGGCATTGATGGTGTTGATCACCGTGCGGCGGTTCACCGGATCCAACGCCGTTGACGGCTCGTCCATCAGAATAATCTCCGGCTCCATAGCCAGGATGGTGGCAATGGCCGCCATCCGCTTCTCTCCGCCGGATATTTTGTGGTTGTAGCGGTGCTTCAGCGCCGTCAGTCCCAGCCGCGCCAGCACCGCGTCCACCCGGCGCTCCGTCTCCTCCTTACTTAGGCCATAGTTCCGGGGGCCGAAGATCATATCCTCGTATACCGTGGGCATAAACATCTGATTGTCCGAATCCTGGAGCACAAAGCCGGTTTTCTGCCGGATCACCGCCAGATTCTCCCGGCACATGTTCTTTCCCGCCACGGTGATGCTCCCCTGGCCGGAAAGCAGCCCCAGCAGCAGCTTTAGGATGGTTGATTTTCCCGCGCCGTTGGCACCGATCAAGCCTACCGACTCCCCTTTTCCGATGGAAAAGCTCACTTGATCCAAAACCGGCCGTTCCCCGTCGTAGGAAAAGGAAACCTTCTCAAATTCGATCATCTTTCGTCACCTCACAAACAGGCTGCCCAGCAGGGCGGGCAGATTCACCGCCCTGGCGCAGACAAACGCCGCCGCACAGACCAGAACATAGCCAACATCCGCCCCGGTGCACGCCGGTACATTGGCGTAGAAAAAGTCCCCCCGGAATCCCCGCAGCCGCATGCTGCTGTACAGCTCCTCCGCCCGATCCATGCTCCGCAGCAGCAGCTGGCCCAGAAACGACCCCCAAGCGGAAATGTGGATACCCTTCTGCCCCGGCGCGCGAAGCTTGTACGCCTGGGTCATCACCGCCACCTGCTCCAGCATCACGCCGATATACCGGTAGGTCAGCAGCAGCAAGGTCACCAGCATTTCCGGCACGTGCAGCTTTCGCAGGGCAGCACAAAGAGAGTCTATGGAGGTGGTGGCGATCAGCAGGAAGGAGGCCATCAGCGAAAAGCACCCCTTCAGCATCAGCGTCACCATGGACACCATGCCGCCGGTAATGGTCAGACCTCCCAGCCGCAGCAGGGGAATCCGATCCAGGAAGGGATTCGCCAATCCCACCGCGCAAACCAACGGCAGGACGATCCGCAGCTTATAAAAGCACAGCCCCACCGGAATTCCCGCGGCCTGGAACAGCAGCACCGGATACAGCACCATCACCACCAGGCCGGAAAAATCATATTTGGAAAATGATACCACCGTGACAATGTATCCCACGGTCACCAGCAGCTTGCACAGCGGGTGCAGCCGGTGGACGGGAGAATCCATCCCGGCCAGGGCATCCATCTCCCGCAGTTCAGACTGGGCTTGCGATAATTGATCCATAACAACGTCCCTCAAAATGCAGCATCCTGCTGCTATTCCATGAAACTGGCAGTATAAAAGAATAGTATCAGAGGCACCATACCGGTGCCTCTGATATCTTATCACAGATTTCAAGCTTTTGCAGCAACTTTTTTCTTTCGGAAGAAACCGCCCGCCATGCACACCAGCACGGCGACTCCCGCCACGATGCCGGAGCCAACCAGGCCGGACACGGAGGTGCCCACGGCGCTGTCGCTGTCCGCGAAGGCATAATCCGGCAGAAACGCGGTCTTTTCCTGAATGGCCGCCGCCGCATCCGCCGCGCCGCTGGCAATGCCGTAATGCTCCTCATCCAGGCCCATGTTCTCACTGTAGCCGGACTCCGCGTTTCCGAATAGGGACCACTCCAGCCCATCGGGGTTGCCGCTGGCTCCCAGGCTCAGTGCGCCGCCCACCAATACCGTCACCACCGCCAGAATCACGATGGTGGCCTTCAGAGAGAACTTTCCGCCGGACACGTTCTGGGCATTCAAATCCATCAGCAGCTCGGGCCGGGCTTCATATACAAACAGCAGTACCGCCGAGGTGATGAGGCCCTCCACTAGGCCGATGGCCAGATGAATGGGCTGCATAATCCCCACGAACACGCCAAAGGGCAGCTCGGTGATCCCAGACGCCGCCGTCTCCAATACCACGGAGAACGCGCCCAGCTGCAGCGTCAGAACGCAGCCCAAAACGGAGGCAAGCGTGATTTTGACCCGCCCCGCCACCTTGCCGCCCAGCTTGGCGAACAGGCTGCTGCGCATGATGGGCCTCCATAGCAGATAATACCCCACAAAGCACCCATAGAAGGCCATGTTCCAGCAGTTGGCTCCCAGCGCCATCAGTCCTCCGTCGGCGAAGAACAGGCACTGGATGGTCAGAATCACCACCATGGACAAAAATCCCGCCTGTGGCCCCAGCAGGGCAGACAGCATCATGCCGCCGCACAGGTGGCCGGAGGAACCGGTGCCGGGAATGGTATAGTTAATCATCTGTCCCGCGAAAACCAGCGCCGAAGCCACGGCCATGGTGGGCAGCTTTGCCATGTCCTCTTCCTTCTTCAGGCTCTTCACACAAGTCCCCACCGTTGCCGCGGAGGCGGCATACATGGTAGCGGCAACCGCCGGAGCCAGCAGCGCATCAGCCATATGCATAAGGTACACCTCGTTTTTCTAAGATGGCCCTATTGTACCATAGGCTAACAGCCATTTGAAGCCCCCCGGGGGGATAAAAAGTCCAGGGTGCAAAAATCAAGTTTTTTCTTGCATTTTTCAACCATCCTCCCGGCTTTTTCAGATAATCCCACAATTTTTTTGCAATTTATTTGACTTTTCCTGTACGGAACGCTACAATAAAAGAAAATGGAATTCATCCCGATTCTTGATCGGGCAGCAAAAAAGAGAGGAGAACACCATGATCAAATTCGGAACCGGCGGCTGGCGGGCCATTATCGCCGACGAATTCACCAAAGCCAACATTCGCCTGGTGGCGGCTGGTCTGTGCGGTCTGATGCGCGAGGAGGGGCTGGTGGGCGCCCAGGTCTGCGTGGGCTATGACCGGCGCTTTTTGTCTAAGGAAGCTGCCCACTGGGCTTCGGAGGTGCTGGCCGGATACGGCTTCCGCCCCATGGTGGTGAGCCGCTCCTCTCCTACGCCCTTGATTATGTTCACCGTCAAGCAGCTTTCGCTGCCCTACGGCATGGCCGTCACCGCCAGCCACAACCCTGCCATTTACAACGGCATCAAAATCTTTACCGCCGGCGGCCGGGACGCGGATCAAACCGTCACCGCCAAAATTGAGGCCCACATTCAGCAGCTGGATCCGGAGAATATCCCCTCCCTGGACTATGACCAGGCATTGCAGGCAGGGCTCATCCAGGAGATCTACCCCTTCAACGAATATATCGACAGCATTCTCCAATTTGTGGATGTGGAGAAAATCAAGCGTACCCGGCTGCGCATCGCCATCGATCCCATGTACGGCGTCAGCCAAAGCTGCCTGCGCACCATCCTGCTGACCTGCCGCTGCGATGTGGACGTGATCCACGAACAGCACGACACCCTGTTCGGCGGCAAAATGCCCGCCCCCAGTGCGGACACGCTGCGTCTGCTGAGCAATTATGTGCTGGAAAACCATTGCAATCTGGGCATCGCCACCGACGGAGACGCCGACCGGCTGGGGGTCATCGATGAAAATGGGAACTACGTTCCCGCCAACACGCTGCTGGTGCTGCTGTACTACTATCTGCTGCAATACCGGGGCTGGAAAGGCCCCTGTGTGCGCAACAATTCCACCACCTGCCTTCTTGACCGGGTGGCGGCGGACTTTGGGGAAGAATGCTACGAGGTGCCGGTGGGCTTTAAGTACATTTCCGCGAAAATGGCGGAAACAGGCGCCATCATTGGCGGCGAATCCTCCGGCGGTCTGGCCGTCCGGGGCCACATCGCGGGTAAGGACGGCATCTACGCGGCGGCGCTGCTGGTGGAAATGCTGGCTGTCACCGGCAAATCCGTGGCGCAGCTGTATCGGGAGATCATTCGCAAATATGGACTGCTGTATTACGCGGACGCGGATTTTTCCATGACGCCCGCCCGAAAGGCGCAGTTGCAGGAGGTTCTGTTTGGCCAGAAGCGGCTGCCGGATTTTGGCATGGAAATCGCCCGGGTCAGCCGGGAGGACGGCTGCAAGGTGTATTTCACCGATGGCAGCTGGGTCATCTGCCGCTTCTCCGGCACGGAGCCGCTGCTGCGCATGGCGGCAGAGGGCAGCACAAAGGCCCAGGCGGAACGCTATCTGCAAATCTGGAAAACCACGCTGGAGCTTTGAGAAGGCCTATAAAAGGGGCTGTCTCACAAAAGGAAAATTGCACAAATAAAGAAACTGTCATTCCGAGCCAGTGCGCTTAAGTGGCGTGGGAATCCCCCGGTTGAATGGAAAATGCCATCCGATACACATTCAAAAAGTTGGGGGATTGCCACACCAGTGACATCGGTCACTGGTTCGCAATGACA
>CAYYGF010000117.1:0-6819 GCA_964471315.1 uncultured Oscillospiraceae bacterium
GGCTGCGCGGATCCTTACCGCCATAAGGTGGTTCGCGCCAGCATGGGCGCGGTGTTCCGCACCCAGGTGGTGCAAGTTCCCTGGCAGGAGGCAAAGGCTGCCTGTGCCGCCGGGAAAATCCCCATCGGCGTGACGGCACTGAGTGCGCGTGCCATGGATTTGCGTCAGGCGGCATTATCATCCATGGCCGTGGTCATCGGCAGCGAGGGCCAGGGCGTCCGGCAGGAGATTTTGGACAGTGCGGACGCGGAACTGATTATCCCCATGAATCCCCACTGCGAATCCTTGAACGCCGCCGTGGCGGCCGCCATTGTCATGTGGCAGATGAAGCTTTAAATAAAAAACCATAGCGTTCCAAAGATAAGAGAGGAGGAACCGAAATGCTGCTTCATTGGATCTGGCTTGCCCACCGTCCCGGGGTGAATGACCGGGTGAAGCTGGCGCTTTTGCGGCATTTTCGGGATCCGGAGGATATCTTCTTTGCGGACGATGGCGCCTATGACTATGTGGAGGGCCTTACCCAGGAGGCGAAGGACGCGCTGCTGGATAAGAATTTGACCGGGGCGGAAGAAATCCTGGAGACCTGCGCCCGGGAAAAGCTGCATATTCTGACCTACCAGGATGCCGCTTTCCCTGCCAGACTGAAAAACATTGCCGATCCGCCGGTGGTGCTTTACTATAAGGGACGGCTCCCGGATTTCGATGCCCTGCCGCTGATTGGCGTGGTGGGAACCCGGAAGGCCTCGGCCTATGGCTTGACCACCGCAAAGCGTATGGGCTACCAGATTGGCAAGTGCGGCGGTATTGTGGTTTCTGGGATGGCTTACGGCATTGACGGCATGGCTATGAGCGGCGCGCTGACTGCCGGGCGGACGGTGGTGGGTGTGCTGGGCTGCGGGGCGGATGTGGTCTATCCCCTGTCCAACCGGGCGCTTTTCCGGGATGTGGAGGAATACGGCTGCCTGCTCAGCGAGTTCCCGCCGGGATACCAGCCCGCCAAATGGACCTTCCCCAAGCGAAACCGGATCATCAGCGGCTTAAGCAACGGCGTGCTGGTGGTGGAGGCCCCGGAAAAAAGCGGTGCCTTGATCACTGCCCGGCTAGCGGCGGAGCAGGGCCGGGATGTGTTTGTGGTGCCGGGAAATATCGATATGCCCAGCTTTGTGGGCAGCAACCGACTGCTGCGGGATGGGGCCATTATGGTTTCCTCGGGCTGGGATGTGCTCAGTGAATACGAGGCGCTGTACCCGGACAAGCTGCACAGGGAGGACGCGCCCTGCCAGGTCAGAGCCTATCCCGACGAGGTGCTTCGGGCATCCGAGCAGGAAAAAATCCCGCCAAAGGTGGCGCAAACCCTTGCTTATCCGGAGAAAAAAGCGGGTCTTAAGAAAAACTTAGACAAAAAAGACATTGACAAGAAAAGCCCGACGGCTTATAGTGACGTAAACAGCATCCGTACGGCGCTGTCCCAGGAGGAAGCGGCGGTAGTAGCCGCATTGGAATCGGGAGAGCGGCTGGTGGATGATGTGATCGCCGAAACCGGACTGACCACCGGTAAGCTCCTGGCAATCTTGACCATGCTGGAGCTGAAAGGCGTTATCAAGCGCTTGCCCGGCAAGCGCATCTGCCTGAATCTTCAGGCGAAATAAGGAAATGGAATGAAACGGAGAACGTGTATACATGGGCAAACCTAGCAACCTTGTAATTGTGGAGTCGCCCTCCAAAGCAAAAACCATTGGCCGGTATCTCGGCCCTGACTATACGGTGAAGGCCAGTATGGGCCACCTCCGGGATCTGCCTAAGAGCAAAATGGGTGTGGATCTGGAGCATGGCTTCACCCCCCAGTATATCCCCGTCCGGGGAAAAGAAAGCCTTATTAAAGAACTGAAAACCGAGGCGGCCAAGGCCGATACTGTCTATCTCGCAACCGACCCTGACCGGGAGGGAGAGGCCATCTCCTGGCATCTGAAGGAGCTTCTCGGCTTGCCCGAGGAAAAGGCCCGGCGGGTCACCTTCAATGAGATTACCCAGAAGGTGGTGAAGGATTCCATCCAGCATCCCAGGAAGATTGACTATGATCTGGTGGATGCCCAGCAGGCCCGGCGGATCCTTGACCGGATCGTGGGCTATCAGCTCTCGCCGCTGCTGTGGAAGAAGGTGCGCCGGGGCCTGTCCGCGGGACGGGTTCAGAGCGTGGCCACCCGCATGGTGGTGGACAGGGAAAATGAGATCCGCGCCTTCCAGCCCAAGGAATACTGGACATTGGATGTGACACTGAACCGCCAGGGCAAGCCCGGCTCCTTCTTGGCTCATTACTGGGGCGAGGAAAAGAAGCGGGAGCTGGAAAATGAGCAGCAGGCCCAGGCGGTGATCGATGACATCACCGGTAAGGAATTTACCGTTACCAATGTGAAGAAGGCGGAGAAAAAACGCTCCTGCGCGCCTCCTTTTACCACCTCCACCTTGCAGCAGGAGGCCTCCCGAAAGCTGGGCTTCACCCCCAAGAAAACCATGATGGTGGCCCAGCAGCTTTACGAAGGTGTGGACGTAGCCGGGGAGGGCACCACGGGTCTGATCACCTATATGCGTACCGACTCCCTGCGGCTTTCCGACGAGGCCATGGATGCCGCCGCCTGGTTCATCCGGAAGCGCTACGGCGAAAGCTATTATTATGGAAAGCACCACGTGTTCAAGACTAAGTCCGGCGCCCAGGACGCCCACGAAGCCATTCGGCCCAGCCATGTGGAGCTGGAGCCGGAGCGGGTGCGGGAGAGCCTAACTACCGATCAGTATAAGCTGTACAAGCTGATCTGGAGCCGTTTCCTGGCGACCCAAATGGCAAACGCGGTCTACGATACCGTGTCCATCGATACCGAGTGCGCGGGCCACGTGTTCCGGGCCAGCCATCAGAGCATGCGGTTTGCCGGCTTTATCGCTGTTTACGAGGAAAGCCTGGATGAGGAAGGGGAGGCCAACGGCTCTCCGCTGCCGGATCTGGCGGTGGGAGAGAAGGCCACTGCTTCCCAAATGGATAAGGAGCAGCATTTCACCCAGCCCCCCGCCCGGTATACCGAGGCGACCCTGGTCAAGGCCATGGAGGAAAAGGGCGTGGGCCGTCCTTCCACCTATGCCGCCACCATCTCCACCATCGAGGATCGGGAATATGTGGTCAAGCAGGACAAACGCCTGGCTCCCACGCCCCTGGGGGAAATCGTCACCGGATTGATGGTGGAGCGGTTCCAGGATATTATCGACGTGGAGTTTACCGCCAATATGGAATCCCGGCTGGATGCCGTGGAGGAGGGCAAGCAGCCCTGGCAGAGTCTGTTGGCGGAGTTCTACGCAGGCTTCAGCAAGGAGCTTCAGGATGCGGAAACCGCACTGGAGGGCGTCCACCTAAAGGTGCCGGAGGAGGAGACCGACGAGGTCTGCGAGCTGTGCGGACGGAAAATGGTCATCAAAACCGGCCGGTTCGGCAAATTCCTGGCCTGCCCCGGTTTCCCGGAGTGCCGGAACACCAAGCCTCTGGTGGAGCGGATGCCTGGGCGCTGTCCCAAGTGCGGCAGCGGCATGCTCAAGCGCAAGTCCAAGAAGGGCTATGCCTACTACGCTTGCGAGAAGGGGGCGGAGTGCGGCTTCATGACCTGGGACGTACCCACGGCGGAGGACTGCCCCGAGTGCGGCCAGACCATGTTCAAGAAGTCTGGCAAGGGCCGGATGAAGCCCTTCTGCATCAACGAAAACTGCCCCAAATTCCTGCCAGAGGATCAGCGGGGCTACTATAAAAAGAAGCCGGCGGGGGAGGAAGCTGCCCCGGCAGAGAAGGCTACGGAAGCGCCTGTCAAGAAAGCCCCGGCGAAGAAAGCGGCGGCGAAGAAAACCGATTCCCAAACGGCGGCAAAAAAGCCCGCCGCCAAGAAAACCACAACCAAGAAAACCGCCGCGAAGAAAACGAAGGAGGCCTGAGCATGGTCGTAAAAGTCATCGGCGCGGGCCTTGCCGGGTGCGAGGCGGCCTGGCAGCTTGCCCAGCGGGGGATTGATGTGGCGCTGTACGAAATGAAGCCCCAAAAGATGACCCCCGCCCATCACAGCCCCGACTTTGCCGAATTGGTCTGCTCCAATTCCCTCCGGGGCGACCGGTTGGAAAACGCGGTGGGCCTATTAAAGGAAGAACTGCGCCGCTGCGGCAGCTTGATCCTTGCCTGCGCAGAGGCAACCCGGGTGGAGGCAGGCGGCTGCCTTGCGGTGGATCGGGGCGGCTTTTCCAAAATGGTCACGGAGAAGATCCGCAATCATCCGAATATTCGGGTGATTCCCGAAGAAGTGACCGAGGTTCCGGAGGGGCCTGTGATTATTGCCACCGGCCCTCTGACCTCCGACGCGCTGAGCCAGGCCATCGGCCGGTATTTTGGCGATACCGGGTATCTGCATTTCTTTGACGCCGCCGCGCCGCTGGTTACGGCGGAATCCATCGACATGGAACAGGCCTGGTGGCAGTCCCGGTACGACCGGGGTACCCCGGATTACATCAACTGCGCCCTGGATAAGGAGCAGTACCTGGCGTTTGTTCAGCAGCTGACCACCGCCCAGGAGGCGGAGGTGCATGGCTTTGAGGACAAAAACGTGTTTGAGGGCTGCATGCCGGTGGAGGTCATGGCCCGCCGGGGCGTGGATACCCTGCGCTACGGCCCGCTGAAGCCTGTGGGCCTTACCGATCCCAAAACCGGGAAGGAGCCTTACGCGGTGGTGCAGCTGCGTCAAGACAACGCGGCGAAAAGCGTCTTTAACCTGGTGGGATTCCAGACCCATCTGAAATTCGGCGAGCAGAAGCGGGTGTTCTCCATGATTCCCGCGCTGAAAAACGCGGAATTTGTTCGCTACGGCGTGATGCATCAGAATACCTTCCTGCAAAGTCCCAAGCTGCTGGACCGGTATTACGCCGACCGCCGCAATCCCTTGGTGGCCTTTGCCGGACAGATGACCGGGGTAGAAGGGTATGTGGAGTCCACTGCCTCAGGCTTCCTGGCGGCGGTGGCCATGGCGGCAAAGGTGCAGGGAAAGCCCTTGCCGGACTTCCCCAAAACCACCGCCATCGGCGCTTTGGGACTGTACATCAGCGATGAGAATCTGGAAACCTTCCAGCCGATGAACATCAATTTCAGCATCATTGCTCCGCTGGAGAAGCGGATTCGGAAAAAAGCGGAAAAGAACCTGGCCATTGCCCAGCGGTCTCTGGAAGTGATCGACGCTCTGGCGAAGGATGGGATATAAAAAGAAAGAGGTGGCGCAGTTGAAGATCATTCTGGACGCGATGGGCGGCGACCTGGCTCCGGAGGCTCCAGTTCTTGGAGCCATCGAGGCAGCCAAGGCTTACGGGGTGGAGATCATCCTGGTTGGCCGGGGAGAGGAAATTCTGGGTGTTTTGAAAAAGCACAATATCGACAATCTGCCCGATGGCATGGAGATTGCCAATGCCGACGATGTGGTGGATATGCACGACGATCCCGGCTCCGTGATCCACAAGCGGAAGAATTCCTCCATGATCGTGGGCTTGAAAATGCTCTCCGAGGGTAAGGGCGACGCCTTTGTGTCCGCCGGTTCCACCGGCGCGCTGCTTACCGGAGCGACGTTGATCGTCAAGCGGGTGAAGGGCATCCGCCGGGCGGCTATGGCGCCCTCCATGCCTACCAAGACCGGGGGCAAGGTGGTGATCTGTGACTGCGGCGCCAACGCTGAGTGCACCCCGGAATTTTTGCTGCAATTCGGCCTGGTGGGCTCCGCCTACGCGAAAAATGTGTTAGGCGTAGAAAATCCCAGGGTGGGCCTGTTGAATATCGGCACCGAGGACAGCAAGGGCACCCAGCTCCAGCGGGATGCCTATGCCCTACTGCAAAACGCTGCGGATCAGGGCTTGATAAACTTTGTGGGCAATGTGGAGGCCCGGGGCGTTCCCCTGGGTGAGGTGGATGTGGTGGTCTGCGACGGCTTCAGCGGCAACGTGCTGCTGAAATCCATCGAGGGCACCGCCATGTTCATGGGCAGTATGCTCAAAAAGGTGTTCAAGAAAAATGTGTTCTCCAAGCTGGGCTACCTGCTGTGCAAGTCCGGCGTGGGAGATATGATGAAGCTGCTGGACTACCGGGAGATTGGCGGCACCCAGTTCCTGGGCATTAAGAAGCCGGTCATCAAGGCCCACGGCGCCTCCGACGCTCTGGCCTTCCGCAATGCGGTGAAGCAGGCGATGACCGCGGCCCAGGGGGATTTTACCGCTCAGCTGGAGCGGGATCTGGCCGCCATAAAGGAGAGTGCCCAAAATGATTAAGGAATTGGAAGAGGCCATCGGTTACCGGTTCCACAATATCTCCCTGCTGCAAAATGCCTTGACCCATTCCTCCTACGCCAACGAGCGCTGGCACAACGGCCTGCTCAGCAACGAGCGGCTGGAATTTCTGGGGGACAGCGTGCTGGGAATGCTGGTGGCGGAATACCTGTACCGCAGCTTTCCCAACCGCCCGGAGGGGGAACTGACCCGGATGCGGGCGGACATGGTCTGCGAGGGAACCCTGGCGGCAGCGGCAAATCGCATTGGCCTGGGAAAGCACCTGCTGCTGGGCCACGGCGAGGAGCAGGGCGGCGGCCGCAGCCGGGATTCCATCCTGGCCGACGCCATGGAATCCGTTATCGCAGCCTGTTTCCTGGACGGCGGCCTGGAGGCGGCCCTGGAGGTGGTGCGCCGGTTCATTCTGGTGGAGGTACCGGTGACCAAGCTGCACAACGCGGACTATAAAACCCTGTCTCTTATACACATCTGACGCTG
>CAYYGF010000118.1:0-6796 GCA_964471315.1 uncultured Oscillospiraceae bacterium
GCCATGGGCCGCCGGGGCTGCACCATCGACGAGCTGGATCGTTTTTTGGACAGCGCTCTGGCTGAGGGATAACAAATGAAATACAAGGTGATCATCTCTGACAGAGCCAGAGAGAACTTCGGGCTGCACCTGCGTTTTTTGGCCCAGGCCAGCAGACCGGCGGCAGTCAAACTGAAGAATCGGTTTCTGGAGGAAATCCGCTCCCTGCAGGAAATGCCCCAGCGTTATCCGTTCTTCAATGAGGATTATATTCCGGTAAACAAGTATCACAAGCTGTATGTGGAAAACTGGTATCTCGTACTGTACCAGATTCGCGATGACACGGTATATGTGGACTGGATCTTGGATTGCAGGCAGGACTATCCGTGGCTGCTGGAATAGAAAATTCTGTGGGTATCATCACGTGACCCATGTGCTGGTCAACGACCCCACCGCCGGATATGGAATTTTTATTGAAAACATGGTGGACGCAGCGGCGTAACGAAAAACGGCAGCCTCCCGATTGGGTGGCTGCCATAAATCCTTACAGCGTCAAATTTTGAATCCACTTGCCCTGCTTGAGCATAAATGCGCCGATGGCGCACTTGATGAGGTTCGTCGACAGGCAAATGGTGAACAGCGGAAGAATGCTCAGATCCGTAAACCGGCTCAGACAGTAGGCCAGCGGGACGCTGCATGTCCAGACAAAGCAACTGTCGAACAGGAAGGTCACCAGCGTCTGCCCGCCGGAGCGCAGGGTGAAATAGGTGGCGTTCACATAGGCATCAAAGGGCATATTCACCGCGTTGATGCAGATGAGCCAGGTGGCCAGGTGCCGCACAGCATCCGTGGTGTTGTAAATCTTGGGGAACAGCACGGAGCAGGAGGCCATGACGAGGCCAAAAAATACGCCGGAGCTGATCGACAGGGCAATGAGCTTGCGGTTGGAATCCCGCACCTCCGTCTCCGTACGGCCCGCGCCCAGCATCTGCCCCATGATGATGCCCACGGCATTGCCCAGGGACAGGAATACCACCGAGGCCAGATTGAACAAGGTGCTGGAGATATTCATGGCCGGCACCACATCCAGCCCGCAGGTGGAGTAGCACTGGTTCATAAAGGCCATTCCGGTTGACCAAAGGGCCTCGTTGACCAGCAGGGGCATTCCCTTGATGACGATGGATTTCAGCAGCTTTCCCGGCAGATAGGGGCTGCGGTAGGCTCCCACAATAAAGGGATTGCGCTTGCGGTTGGCGTGCACCCATCCGGCCAGGATCGCAAGCTCCACATAGCGGGAAATAACCGTGGCCAACGCCGCGCCCTCCACGCCCATTTTCGGCGCGCCGAAGTGGCCAAAGATCAGCACATAGTTCAAGCACAAATTCACCATCACCGCGGCAATTCCTGCCAGCATGGGCACAAAGGTGTTGCCGCATTCCTTCAAGGTACTGGCGTAGGCGTTGGCCACCGCGAAGGGCAAAAAGCCCCAGAGCATGATGGCAAGATACTTCATGCCATATTCCAGCGCACCGGCGGCAGTGGCCGCCTCGCCCTCGCCGGTAAGGTACAGACCAATGAGGGCGCTGCCCTTCAAGGCAAACACCGTGCCGCCCAGCAGAGCCAGCAGAAGGCAGATCATCATCTTGAACCGGAAGGTGTAGCGCACGCCCTCGTCATCATTGGAGCCGTGAAACTGGGCCGTAAAAATACCGGCGCCAGAGCTGGCGCCGAAAACGCACAGATTGAACACAAAAATCAAGCCGTTGACGATGGAAACGCCGCTCATGGGAATGGTGCCCACCTGGCCGACCATGATATTGTCCAGCAGGGATACAAAATTTGTAATGCCGTTTTGCACAATAATGGGCACGGCAATGCCCAGGACGCGGCGGTAGAACGCCTTGTCGCCGATGTAACGCTTCATCATAATCTCCTCATAGAAAGTGTGGAGTTAGGAGTGTGGAGTGTGAAGTGATTTCGCGCATTCCTTCACACTCTTCCACTTCAAACTCCACACTTAATAAATCCCGTTTTCGATTTTATTTTGCGTGGTTTTGGTGATGGAAGATAGCATTTTCCGCAATTCCAAGCAATCTTCCTGGACGGAATCAAACTCTTTTTACTCAGATACTCCGTCTCATACAGTAATTCCAGCCAATATAGGGTTTCGCTGCACTCTTTCAGCGCAATGTAGATTTTGGCAAGAAAATCCTTTTTGCCAGTCATTTTGTCTGGAGTATGGCGCTATCCGGAAAATAACGCCACACTCCACACTTCAAACGCCAAACTAAATTTCTTTCCCGCCGAGGAATACCCGTTTTTGGGAATAATCCGGGGTACAGATCAAGAAGTCCGCCAGTTTTCCCGGCTCGATGGAGCCGATTCTGTCCTCCGCCGAGATGGCCTTGGCGGGGTTGTAGGTTGCGGCCCGAACCGCCTCCTCCTCGGGAATCCCCCAGGAAAGGACATTTCTCAAGCACTGCCACAGGTTCGTGGCGGAACAGGCGATGGTTCCGTCCGCCAGCCGGGCAACACCACCCCGGAGCCAGGCCTCCTGTCCCCCCAGCTCGAACTGGCTGCCCTCGGGCAGTCCGGCGCAGCGGCCGGAATCGGACACCAAAATCATCCGGTTTTTGAACATGGTGAAAGCCAGCCGGACGGAGGCGGGGTGGATATGGTAGCCGTCGCAGATGATCTCCGCCTGCACCTTTGGATTCTCCACTGCGGCAGGAATCACGCCGGGGTTCCGGTGATGAATGCCGGGCATGGCGTTATACAGGTGGGTCAAGTGGGTGACACCGGCATCTACCGCCGCTTTGGCGTGGTCATAGTCGGAGTCGGTGTGGGCAATGGACACGGTACAAAGCTTGCTGGCCTTTTCCACGAACTCTGCCGCGCCGGGCAGCTCGGGAGCCACATCCACAATCCGCACCAGACCACCGCAGTTTTCGTACAGGTTCCGGAAACCCGCAAAATCCGGTTCCTTCAAATAGTCCGGGTTCTGCGCGCCCCGCTTTTTATAGGAAAAGTATGGCCCCTCCATCTGGATGCCCATAAGCCGGGCATGGCCCTCCGGGGCTTCGTCCGCCAGCTGCCGGGCGGTGGCAAAGGCCTTGGCCAGCACATCATAGGGCAAGGTCATGGAGGCGGGCGCAAAGGAGGTCACACCGCATGCGGCATAGAATTCTGCCATTTTCTTCAAGCCGTCGTAATCTCCATCGGAGAAATCCGCCCCGGAATTGCCATGGCTGTGGACATCCACCAAACCGGGGATCACCGTCGCACCCTGCAAGTCCACCGCGTCAGCAGGAACAGACTCCGGCAGCACCTGGCCGAACACACCGTCCACCACCTCAAACGCTCCGGTGTGAAACTGAAAATCAGAAGTGAAAATACGTGCGTTTTGATAAAACATACTGCTTTCTCCTTTTCTGATGCATGTTTCCTTTATGGTATCATGCCGCCGGGAAAAATGCAATTGGCTTTGGGGAAAATTGTTGAAATCCACACAAACTGGCTGTCTTCTGGCACAGCGTCAGGCCATCGCCTCCTCCAGCAGCCGCAGCAGCAGGCTTCTGGCATAGAACATGGTTTCATACTTTAAGTACATGGTGGCGTTTTCATCCCACAGCCAGCGCAGATTCGGCGGAAATTCCTCATCCCCAAACCAGAGCTGGACGGCGATTTCCAGGCCATCGAACACCTCGATGGCGTAGGCGATATCCCCTGTAGGCAGTTCCCTTCCCCCCAGAGTCAGACACGCCCGACGAAACGCTTCCGGATGGTTCTGGAATTTTTCCGCCCAGGGATCCCGGGCATTTTCCAGCAGATTCTGGTGGAACATCAGGCCAAAAGACGCCATATTCTTCCATTTTCCGCTTACGCATCGATCCTCCCGGCTGTCGCAGAGCAGATCCAGCAGGGTCATCACTTCCACGTGGGTGTTGGCATCCACCCAGGCTTCTCCCAGACGCCGCTCCATATCCGCCGTTGTCCGGTTGATCCGGTAGGTCTGCCCCAGCAGCACGGGATAGAGATACTGCCCGTCAAAGGTTAGGCGCAGCTTTTGTATGATCTTCTGCTGGTCATAGCGCAGAAAGCCCTGCTTGGCCTGCATGGCCTGGCGGGCATAGTTGTCAGTTCGTTCCATGGCTGTTCCTCCTGTTCTTTCTTAAGAATACCATGTTTTCCCTCAAAGCGCAAGGAAAGCTTAAGGTGTTTGCGTGTTTACTTTTGTCTGGTTTTATGCTAATATTAGGATATAGATGTATACTCGCCTTCCCCAAAGAGGGAATTGGCTGGATAGATAGGATTTTCTGACAAGTGAGTTGATAACCTTGGATTTCGAAAACACCTGGGTCTGTATTGACCTGGACGCCATTTCTGACAATTTTGACGCGGTGCAGGCCAAGGCCGGCGTTCCTGTTATGGCCATTATCAAGGCCGATGCCTATGGCCACGGCGCGGTGCAGATTGCCCGGCTGCTTCAAAATCGCTGCGCCTTTTTCGGCGTCAGCTCCATGCTGGAAGCCCTGGAGCTGCGGCAAGCGGGCCTGGATAATCCCATTCTGATTCTGGGCTGCACCCCTCCCCGGGCCTTTCCCGATGCCATCCGGCAGGGAATCCGCCCTGCCATTTTCCGATGGGAGGACGCCCTGGCCCTGTCCCAGGCCGCCCAGGATCTCCTGCTCCCTGCTCCCTTCCACTTTGCCCTGGATACCGGCATGAGCCGCATTGGCTTCCAGGTCACGGAGGAATCCGCAGACCTGTGCGCCAAAATCGCCGCCCTGCCCGGGCTGCAGGCGGAGGGTCTGTTCAGCCACTTCGCCACCGCGGACTGCGGGGATCTCAGCCGTTCCCGGCAGCAGGCTGCGTTATTTGACCGCTTTTCCGCCATGCTCCAGGAGCGGGGCGTCTATATCCCGTACCGCCACCTAAACAATTCCGCCGGTCTGATGAACTTTGACCGGCACTACGATATGGTGCGTTCCGGCATCGTCACCTACGGGCTGTATCCCAGCGACGAGGTTGACCCCGATCTGCTGCATCTCAAACCCGCATTGGAATGGTTCAGCCGGGTCAGCCACCTCAAGCCGCTGCCTCCTGGCCGGGAAATCAGCTACGGCGGCACCTTCGTCACCACCCGGGAAACGCTGGTGGCAACCATTCCCGTTGGCTATGCCGACGGCTACCGCCGAAACCTGTCCGGGAACTTCCACGTGCTCATCCGCGGCCGGAAAGCCCCCATCCTGGGCCGGATCTGCATGGATCAGCTCATGGTGGACGTGACGGACATCCCCGGCGTGGCCCAGGGAGATACGGTGACGCTCATTGGCAGGGACGGCGCCGAGGCCATTACCGTGGAGCAGATCGCCGCCGCAGCGGACAGCTTCAACTACGAATTCGTCTGCGGCATCAGCCGCCGGGTTCCGAGAATTTACCTTCACAGCGGAAAGACCGTGCGGTGCGTACACTATCTGCTGGACAACCAATGCCTGTAAAGGAGGAAACCTATGTCCCGTAACCAAAAATCCGGCGGCGGCCTGGCAAAGGCGCTGCTGATCGTGCTGATTCTGCTGCTCATCGCTGCCACAGCCTTTCTCATCTGGCTGTGTATCGATATGGTAAACACCCAGCCCCAGCAGATTCAGACGCCGCAGGTCACCATTGAACTGCCCACCGAGGTCACCACCCAGCCTCCGGAAACCACAGAGCCGCCCACCACCGCGCCGCCGGAGCCGGAGCATGTGGTGGCAACCGCCACCATCGCCTCCCAGGGCGACCTGCTGATGCACAAGCCCGTTTTTGATACCTGCCGGCAAAGCGACGGCAGCTACGATTTTTCCTCCATTTTCCGCTATTCCAAGGAGCTGGTTTCCTCTTATGATTATGCTCTGGCCAATTTGGAGACTACCTTCGGCGGCGATGGCTATCCCTACCAGGGCAATCCGGCCTTTAACTGCCCCGACGGTCTAATGGCCGCGGTGGTGGATACGGGCTATGACATGCTGCTTACTGCCAACAATCACGCCGGAGACACCATGGGCGACGGCATCACCCGCACGGTGGAAAAGGTACGGGAGGCCGGTCTCACCGCCCTTGGCTCTCAACTCAGTGAGGAGCCAAGGTATTCCATCGTGGAGGTCAACGGCATCCAAATCGGCATGGTCTGCTATACTTGGGCCTACAGCGGAGACGGCAATCGGTTCTCTCTGAACGGTCTGACGCCGGTAAAAGATGTGGGCCAGATGAACTACTTCACCAACAGCAACCCGGACAAGCTGTATAACGAGGCCGAGCAGATCATCGCGGATATGAAGGCCGCAGGGGCGGAGGCCACCATGATCTTTCTTCATTGGGGCCAGGAGTACCAGATTACCGAGAATGCCTCTCAGCAGAAAATGGCCCAGCGGCTGTGTGACATGGGATTTGATGTGATCGTAGGCGGCCATCCCCATGTGGTGCAGCCCATGGCCCTGCTGGAAAGCACTGTCGATCCTAACCACAAAACCATCTGCATCTACTCCCTGGGCAACGCCGTGTCCAACCAGCGCACCGGCGTCAGCAATCTGTTCCCCGCCGGTTATACCGAGGATGGCGTCCTGTTCACCGTCACCTTTGAAAAGTATTCTGACGGTACGGTATATGTTTCCGCTGCGGATGTGATCCCCACCTGGGTGAACATGAATTCCAACAACGGAAGCCGGGAATACAACATCCTGCCCCTGGAAAAAGCGAAGGAGGAGCAGTGGACAGAGGCCTTCGGCCTAACCAGCGGCCAGTTCTCCGCCGCTCAGAAATCCTATGACCGCACCAT
>CAYYGF010000119.1:0-2113 GCA_964471315.1 uncultured Oscillospiraceae bacterium
GTATAGTTTCCTCTGTAAATGTCATATTCTGCCTTGAGTTGACTTCTTCGTTCTTGATATACTCACATACATCTCTGTGTCTTGTAATGGTGAGTGTATCGTCTTCCAGAAGAATTCTTGCCTTCGTTCCTATAATCTCAAGTCTCTCTTCGTGGCAGGCTTCGCCTGTGGATAGTATAAATGTGCCTGTCTTTCCATTGTCGTATTCCATAACGATAGTAGCCTCATCATCTACTATAAAGTCGTTGTATTTTCCAAATGGAATCGCTGCAAAAAGTTTCTGTGGCATTCCAAACAGGTACTGATACATATCAAGAATATGCTGTCCCTGATTGAAAATGGCCGCGCCAGCCCCTCCATGGAGACACTGCGCTATCTGGCCGCCCGGCTGGGAAAGAACGTCAGCTTTTTCCTGGAGGAAACGGCGGTGGTATCCGTCAATCAGGAAACGATAGCCGCTGCCCGCCGTCTTTTCGACGCCGGAGACAACGCTGCCGCACTGTCCGTTCTGGAGGAATACCGGGAGCCGGACGAGGTGTACGACCGGGAGAAGCAGCTGCTTTGGGTATCGATCCATCTGCGCTTAGCGGAAGAGGCAATTCGCCAGGGGCGGTTTCCCTACGCCGCCTCTCTGCTGGAAAAAGCAGACAAGCCCACCGCCTATTGCCGGGAGGATCTGGAACGAAGACGGCTGCTGCTTTTGGGACGGATTCCCGGAAATACCGTCAGCCCACAGCTTCCCAGTCTGGACGAGGAGCTGCTTCTTCGGGCCACAGAGGCGCTGGCCTACAAAGATACCGCCCGGGCAGAACCGCTGCTGGATGCGGTGCAAGACCAATCTCAGCCCCAATGGGCGCTGCTCCGGGGAGAGGCGTATCTGGCCCGCCAGAATTACCGCGCCGCCGCCCGCTGTTATCACGCGGCCGAGTCCGCCTATCCCGCCCAAACCGCGCCCCGGCTGGAGCAGTGCTATCAGGCGCTGAAGGATTACAAGCGCGCCTACGAATACGCCTGCAAGCAGCGGCCCCAGCCCTGGGACACCCTCAGCCGGTAAACGCTGCGAAATATGGAAAAAGAGAGGTAACCTATGAAGACGAAAGCATCCATCCAAGACATTTACCGGGAAGGCACCAGTTTCCGGTACTTTCTGCTGTGCATTTTGATTACCGGCCTTTCCTACGGACTGTACAAGGGAATGCTGGACAATTACCTGGCGGAAGTGGTGGCTATGGGAGAAATGGATCGGGGCATCACGGAATTTTTCCGGGAGCTGCCGGGCATTGCGCTGGTGTTTATTCTGGCCGCATTTTACATGCTGTCGGCGGAAACCCTGTTTAAGGCAGGCGCGGTTATTATGCTGGTGGGCATGGGGATGCACGCTCTGCTCCCCGGCACCAAGGTGCTGGCTACCCTGGCCATCTGCGTGTACTCCCTGGGCGAGCACATTCAGCTGGGCATGAAAAGCACCCTGTCCCTGCAATACGCCAAATCCGGCCGGGGCGGCGAGGCCCAGGGAGTCCAGAATGCCGTCAATCAAATCGGCACTCTGATGGGATACCTGGTCATTGTGGGCGCGTTTTCTCTGCTGTCAGCCAAGCAGCCGTATACGCTGTTCTTTGCCGTGGCGGCGGTTCTGGCGGCGGTCAGTCTGCTGTTCGCCATGAAGATCACCGGAAAAAGCGAGACAGACAAAACCAAGCGCCGGTTCTACTTCCATAAGAAATACCGCAAGTATTACATGCTGGAAATGTTCTACGGTGCCCGGAAACAGGTGTTCTTCACCTTTGGGCCCTATGTTCTGATTCTGTTCTACGGCGCCAACGCCGCCACCATCAGCCTGCTGTTCGCGGTGTCCGCCGTGGCCTGCTTCTTCGCCGCCCCGCTGGTTGGCCGGATCATTGACCGGGTGGGCTACAAAACCGTGATGGTAGCAGACACGCTGATTCTGGTGATTGTGTGCTTCTTCTATGGCTTTGCCCACCATCTATTCCCCAAGGAAATCGCGTTTTACGTCTGCTGCGTCAACTACATTCTGGACGCCATCATTTCCCTGGCCTCCATGGCCTCCAATGTCTATGTCCAGGCTTTGTCCGACAGTGCCGACGAGACCAAA
>CAYYGF010000119.1:2123-6795 GCA_964471315.1 uncultured Oscillospiraceae bacterium
GTTTCCATCAACCATGTGATCACCATTTTCATCGCTCTGTTTGGCGGATGGATCTGGCAGACTCTGGGCATCGAAACCCTGTTCCTGGTGTCCGCCGTGCTGGGTCTTTGCAACAGCGCCTATGCCGCCACCATCCGGACGAAAAAGGACATTGCCCAATGAACGGAAGAAGAACCGCGCCTGCGCCGGAGAGAATTCCGGTGCAGGCGCGATTCATTTGGTTTTGCAAATGCTTTTGTGGGTCGAGATGGTGATCAGCGTGTCTCCAAGCTGGGTGAAAACCGCCCCCAGCAGGTTGATTTCGTCCTCAGTCAACCCGCATGCCAACGAATTGGCAATGGCAGTAATGGACGCGGTTAGCGCGGAAGCATTCATAAGGGAAACGCCTCCGGAGCATCCTATGCTCCGGTATCCGGTTTTGCGCTAACCGCCAACATCGCACTGGGAACAGCCATTGTTGCCTACCGCCACCATGGTGCCGTTGGCACGCAGGCCCACGGTATGGTTAAATCCGGCGCCGATGGCCACGATATCCGTCCAGCCGCCCACGTTGCACTGGCCATAGGAATTGAGGCCTGTGGCAATCACGGTGCCATCGGCGCGCAGGCCCACGGTGTGGTTCGCACCGGCGCTGATGGCCACAATGTCCGACCAGAAGGACACATCGCACTGACCCGCATTGTTCTGCCCCACCGCCACCACGGTTCCATCCGCCTTCAGCCCGACCACATGGTAGTCCCCCGCGCTGATGGCCACAATATCCGTCCAGCCCTCGATCTCCCGCTGGCCGTAGTCGTTGTTTCCGGCTGCCAGCACGGTTCCGTTTGCCTTCACGCCATAGGCGGTTCGGTATCCCACCGCCACGTCCACAATGTCCTGCCAGCCGGACACATCGCACTGGCCGTAGGTATTGTAGCCCTCACAGACCACGGTACCCGCCTGGGTCAAACCCACTGTATTGTTGGCGCTGGCATCGATGTCCGCAATATCCGTCCAGCCGGCGATGCTGGCCTTGCCAGGCACCTGCCCTGCCACCAGCACCGTACCGTCCTCCCGCAAGCCCACGGTGTGGTGGTAGGCGGCGACTCTTGTGATATTCGTCCACTGGGAGGTATTGCGGCGGCCGCCCTCCATACTGCCGGAGGTACCCACGGTACCATCCCGCTTGACCCAAACGTTATGATAGGAACCGGCGGCAATCAAGCCCACATGGGAAACCGGTTCTTCCTCGGGTGGCTCCGTAGGCTGCGCCGGTTCCTCCGCAACCTCCTGCGCCGTTGTTTCCTCCGGGACAGGCTCCGTTTCCTCGCGCTGGGTTTCCGGGGGCACTTCCGTTTCCGGCACTGTCTCCAAGAGCAGCGCCGTTTCCTCCGGTTCGGTGGTTTCCACCGTTTCCGTCGGCTCGGCGGCGATCGTCTCCGGCTCCGTTTCCGGAATGGTTACCAGCTGTGTTTCCGGAACCGTTGTTTCCTCCGTTTCCGGGACGGTTTCCCTGGGTGGCACCGTTGCCGGAGTCTCCTCCGGCACTTCCAGCAGCACCGTCTCCACTGGCTGTGCCAGCATCCGCTCCACCGGCTCCGTAACCATCGCGGCTTCCCGAGACAGCTTACTTAGGTCAACCGTGATGACCCCGATGGAAAAGAAATAGACTGTCAGTCCGGTCAGCGCCATCAGCGCCAAAACCAGGAGCGTGTAAAATACGCCCCGCAGAAATTTTCTCATGGACACGCATTCCTTTGCTGTAACTTTTTTAACCAAATTGAAATAATATGTAATCCCCGGTTTTTTCCCGGTTTCTAATGTTTTTCAACATAAAATTGTAGTATCTTTCTGTCCGCTTGTCAAGCGGGGAATGGAACGGGTTTACAGTTTCTTCACAGTTTTTCCACAGCAGGCGGATTTTCCCGGGGGTTCATTGACAGAAACCCCGGCTTATGCTAAACTAGGGAAAAAGGAGGGATCGCTGTGACTCCCATTGAACAGCAAATCGAAGGCGTTGTGGACAGCATTCTGGAGGATTACCGAAACGGCCGGGACATCGACAAGCTGGATCCATTCCAGCACCCGGACAAGGACATTGTCATCGACATGATCGGAAAGCTCCTGCGGATTGTCTACCCCGGCTTTTCCCGGGATCGGGCCTACCGGATCTACAACACCAAGCACAACCTGTCCATGCTCATTGAAGACGTGATGTACAATCTGAACAAGCAGATCGCCATTGTTCTGCGGAGCACCATGGAGCCGGAGCAGGCCCAGGAAAAGGCCCAGCAAATCAGCCTGGAGTTCTTCCGTGCCATTCCCGGCATCCGGGCGGTGGCGCAGACGGATGTGGAGGCCTTTTACGACGGCGACCCCGCTGCCTTCAGCGTGGATGAAATTGTGTTCTGCTATCCTGGCCTGTTCGCCATCACGGTGTACCGGCTGGCCCATGTGCTCTACACCCTGGAGGTGCCCATGCTGCCCCGGATCATGACGGAGCATGCCCACTCCGTGACCGGCATCGACATCAACCCCGGCGCCACCATTGGCAAGTATTTCTTCATTGACCACGGCACGGGCATCGTGGTTGGCGAGACGACCGTGATCGGCGACCATGTAAAGGTCTATCAAGGCGTGACCCTAGGTGCTCTCTCCACCCGGGGCGGTCAGAGCCTCCGGGGCAAGAAGCGCCATCCCACCATTGAGGACAATGTGACCATCTATGCCGGCGCGTCCATCCTGGGCGGCGGCACGGTGATCGGACGGGACTCGGTGATCGGCTCCAACGTGTTCATCACCCACTCCATCCCCGCCTGCACCACCGTCAGCGTGAAAAGCCAGGAGCTGCAATTCAAGCCCCGCAACTGCAGCGGCAACTGCACAACCTGCGACAAGCCCGACCCCTTCTGGGAAGGGCAGAAATAGCCCCAATTCTTACCAAAAGTCCGTAAAAATCCCGGAAAGCGAATCGCTTTCCGGGATTTTCTGTGCTTATTCCAGTTCGAATACGCCGGTATACAGCTTGTAGTAGGTGCCTTTCAAGGCAATCAAGTCGTCGTGGGTGCCCCGCTCAATGATTCTTCCATGGTCCAGAACCATGATGCAATCGGAGTTCATGATGGTGCTGAGGCGATGGGCAATGACAAACACCGTCCGGCCCTTCATCAGCGCGTCCATACCGTCCTGCACCAGCTTTTCGGTGCGGGTGTCGATGGAGGAGGTAGCCTCGTCCAGGATCATCACAGGAGGATCGGCCACTGCCGCCCGGGCAATGGCAATGAGCTGCCGCTGGCCCTGAGACAGGCTGGCGCCGTTGCCGGTGAGCACAGTATCGTAGCCCTGGGGCAGCCGCGTGATAAAGTCGTGGGCGTTGGCCAGCTTGGCGGCGTGAATGCATTCCTCGTCGGTGGCATCCAGCTTGCCGTAGCGGATGTTGTCCATCACCGTGCCAGTGAACAGGTTGGTATCCTGGAGCACCACGCCCAGAGAACGGCGCAGGTCGGGCTTGCAGATTTTGTTGATGTTGATATCATCATAGCGGATCTTGCCGTCGGCAATGTCGTAGAAGCGGTTGATTAGGTTGGTAATGGTGGTCTTGCCCGCACCGGTGGCGCCCACGAAGGCGATTTTCTGGCCGGGCTTGGCATACAGGGTGATGTCGTGGAGCACCGTCTTTTCGGGGACGTAGCCAAAGTCCACATTAAACATGGTGATGTCGCCCTTCAATTCAGTGTAGGTAACGGTACCCTCGGCCTTATGGGGATGCTTCCAGGCCCAGTGGCCGGTGTGCTCGGGGCATTCGGTGATATTGCCGTTTTCGTCAATTTTGGCGTTGACCAGCTTGACATAGCCCTGATCCTCCTCCGGCTCCTCGTCCATCAGCTCAAAAATCCGCTCCGCGCCGGCCAGGGCCATGACAATGGAGTTGATCTGGTTGCTGATCTGAGAAATGGGCATGTTGAAGGAACGGGACAGGGTCAAAAACGCAATGAGCTTGCCCAGGGTCAGCAGTTTCCCGCCGGAGTAGATCGCCAGCAGGCCGCCCACAATGGCGAGAATGGCGTACTGGACGTAGCCCAGGTTGTTGTTCACAGGCCCCATGACGTTGGAATAGGCACCTGCCCGGAAGGCGTTCTCCCGGAGCTTGTCGTTCAGAGCATCGAAATCCTTCTTGGCTGTTTCCTCATGGCAGAAAACCTTGACCACCCGCTGGCCGCTGATCATTTCCTCCACATAGCCGTTGACCGCGCCCAGGGCGCGCTGCTGGCCGATGAAGAACCGGGCGGAGCGGCCAGCCACCACCTTGGTGACAAACACGATGGCCGTTACCGTAACCAGCAGCACCAGCGTCAGAATGGGAGAGGTGACCAGCAGGGCGATAAACACCACAATCAGCGTCGCTGCGGAGGAAATGCACTGGGGGATCGATTGGGACAGCATCTGGCGCAGGGTATCGACGTCGCTGGTGTAGCGGCTCATCAGATCACCCGCGGGATGGGTGTCAAAATACCGGATGGGCAGGGTCTGCATATGGGTGAACATCTCATCCCGGATGGCCTTCTGGGTGCCTTGCCCCACACGAACCATTAGGAAGTTATACAGGAAAGAGGACACAATGCCCACCAGGTAGATACAGGCCATTTTCCCCCTAAAGCCCAGCAGCGGCCCAAAATCCGGATTGGTCTGAGAC
>CAYYGF010000120.1:0-6601 GCA_964471315.1 uncultured Oscillospiraceae bacterium
ATTCCAGGGTGATCAGCCGCCCTTCCGTGTCCAGCTCCTCCACGCCAAGGCCGTATGTAACGGACAATGGCGCTTCCTTGGCAAAAATGGCGGTGCCGGAATAGCCCTTTTTCTGGGCATAGTTCCAGAACTGACTGTAGCCCGGCAGGGGAAGGCTTACCTGCCCCTCCTGCAATTTCGTCTCCTGTAAGCAGAAAAAGTCCGCGTCCATCGAATCAAAATACGCCTGAAAGCCTTTGCCAAGGCAGGCTCTTAGGCCGTTTACGTTCCAGGAAATGCACTTCATTTGGTTTCCTCCGTTGCCGCGGCCGTGGAGCCGCTGTCATATAGTTCCAGATTCTCCCGGGTCATGGTCACCGTGCGGTTTCCGCTGAGAATGGTGACACGCTCCGCGCCGGTCAAGTCCATGCTGGTCAGAGACAAACAGGCGCAGGCCAGGGAGAATTCCGCGTCCGTCATGGCTTCCTCCGTATCGGACAGCTTCAGTTGAATCCCGCCTGCTCTATCTTCCACCGTAATAATCCGGGTGCCCTTGGGCAGGGGAGTGGCCAGTCCCTCCTGGGACGGCCCGATGAGATACAGCGCCAGCAAATAGCTCAGATCCCCCCGATGGCCGGATGCCTCCCGCTGCTCGGTACCGATCACCTGGGACATATCCGTGGCAAAGCCGGAACGGACATAGTAGAAGGTGACCGGCTCTTTCATCCGCTCGGCAGAGAGATTGCAGCCGGATAAGAAAATCAGAGCAGCCAAGATTAGGGGAAGAATACGCTTCATGTTTTGTCCACCTCCGTATCGAAGGCCGGGAAGGTAACCGTAAAGGTTGTTCCCTTGCCCAGAACGCTGGTAACCTGAATTTCACCCCGGTTACGCTGGACGATGGTTCTGACAATGGACAAGCCCAGACCGCTGCCGCCGGTTGCCCGGGAGCGGGCTTTGTCCACCCGATAGAACCGCTCAAAAATATGGGCGATGGCCTCCTCCGGAATGCCCATACCGGTATCGCTGACCCGCAGAAGGGCGTTGTCCTCCTCCCGCAGCAGCTGCACGGAGAGGGAACCCCCGGGGACGTTATATTTGATGCCGTTTTCCATCAGATTGAAGATGATCTGATACAGGTCATCCTCCAGAATCAGCACTGGGCTGTCCTGCTCCAGCTCCAGCTGGAAAGTGACGCCCGCCTGCATGGCATTCTGCCGCAGCATCCGGGCTACCCGGCGCACTGTGGGCGCCATGTAAATGATCTCGCTGTCCTCGCTGGCCGCGCCCTCCGCCTTGGTCAGCGACAGCAGCTTCGCGGTCATCCGGTTCAGCCGCTCGGCCTCCGCGCCGATGTCGCCCACAAATTCCTTCATGGTGTCTGCGTCCATATCGTTTTGCAGGATGGAATCCGTCAGCAGCTTGATGGACGCCAGGGGCGTTTTCAGCTCGTGGGAAGCATCGGAAACGAACCGGCTCCGTTTTTCCTCGGAGGTTTTCAGCCGCTCCGTCAGATCGTTGAATTCGTTTCCCAGAATGGTCAGCTCATCGTTTCCGCCCATGCTGACCTTGTGGGAATAGTCCCCCTCCTGGATGATCCGCATGGAGGTCATAATCCGGTTTAAGCGCCGGGAAAAGGTGTTGGAGAACAGTAGCGTGAAAACCGTCACAATGATCAGCAGCAGCAGGGTGATCCGCAGAACGGTCAGCTGCATGGACTGAATCAGCGCGCCCTGGGTGGCGTCATATTCTGTCATGTACACGCAGCCCACCACCGTGCCGGAATACACCACGGGCGTAGCGGCCCGGGCATCGATGACGCCACTGCTGTAGTTCCAGGAGCACACGTCATAGCCCTGGATGGCGGTGAGAATCTCCGGAAACAGGAAATAGGTGCCGGGGGAGGCGCCGCTGCTGTCATACAGGGCGTTTCCACTTTGATCCGTCACAATCAGCCGGGTGACCTTCAAGCTTTCGATCTGGCCGACCATGGTTTTGACCGTGGTGGGATTCAGCACGTCCAATGTGCTGATCTCGTCCGACGCCAGCAGGCACTTTTCCACCAGGGACGCCTTTTTGCTCTCATAAAACAGCTGCTGACAGGTTTTGGAGCAGTACGCGTTTAAAACCAACAGCACCACAAAGGTGATTGCCACATAGGTCATGCCATAACGGAATTGTGTTTTTCCATAGCCGCGTCCGGCGGCTTTCTTACTTTCGGAAGTAATAACCAACGCCCCACTTCGTTAAAATATATTTCGGCTCCGCCGGGTTCTCCTCCAGCTTTTCCCGCAGGCGGCGGATGTGTACGTCCACCGTGCGGATATCGCTGCGGTATTCATAGGCCCAGATGGTATCCAGCAGCGCCTCCCGGGAATAGACCCGGTTGGGATTGCGCATGAGAAATTCAATGACATCAAATTCCTTGGCGGTCAGATCCACCAGCACACCGCTGCGGTAGGCGTTCCTGGCATCCAGATCCAGGGAGATGCTGCCAATGGTCAAGGTGTTGCCCGGGGCCTGCTTCTCCTGAACCGTGCCTGCCCGGCGCAGCAGCGCCCGAATCCGGGCCTTCAGCTCCAAAATGTTAAAGGGCTTCGTCAGATAATCGTCCGCGCCGTGGTCAAACCCGATGAGCTTGTCCATGTCATCGGCCTTGGCGGTGAGCAGGATGATGGGAATGTTGGAAAATTCCCGGATTTTGGCGCAGGCGGTCAGACCGTCCATATTGGGCATCATCACGTCCAGCACCACCAGGTCGGGGGACTGCTCCTGCACCATGCGTACGGCCTCCAGGCCATCCGAGCCGGTGATCACATCGTACCCCTCGTTCTGTAAATTGAATCGGATCCCCTTGACCAACAGAGCCTCGTCATCCACAACCAGTATCTTCATCGTTTATTCTCCAATCCAAATGTATTCCAGCAGTTCCTCCATGCGCTTTTCTCCGATTCCCTCCACCTGCATCAGCTCCTCCAATCGGGAAAAACATCCGTTTTCCTCCCGGAAGGCCACGATCCGCCGGGCCAGTACCCGACCGATGCCAGGCAGCGTTTCCAGCTCCTCGGCGCTGGCGGTGTTGATGTCGATGGGATAAGAAATGGTCTGGGTCGTCGGGCTTGCCGTTTCCGACGGAGCGGTGGGAGCGCTGTGCATGGCAGCCGGAACCTGGACGGATACCCCGCCCCGGCTGTGATTTCTGCCCAGATACACCCCTGCGGTAAAGGCCAGAAAAACGGCGGTCGCAGCCAAAAGCAGGGATTGCCAGTGTTTTTTCATGGGAAACCGCCTCCCGCATTGACTAGAGGATGAAAAGCTGTTATAATATACACAACATTATACACGATTTTTTACCGCCGGACAAGTCCGGCGACGGGATATTGAGGGAAAAATATGAAAAAATTGAAACGCCTTTCTCTTTTTCTGCTGTGTCTGGCGCTGATGGTTCAACTGCTGGCCCTTCCTGCCAGTGCGGACGAGACCACCCAAGCAGCCCCTGAGACGGAACCGGCTGCCACGCAGACCCCTGTGATTACCTCTCAGTCCACGGAGGCCGCTTTCGGAACGGTCTGCATCCAAAATGGCTGCCGCACCATCGAGGGCATGGTTCCCCTGGGCGGCTCTGACCGGATTCTGGATACCGCCCAGTCCGCCTTTTTGTATGAGGTAAATACGGATACCGTGGTTTATTCTCTAAATCCTGATGTGAAGGTAGCCCCGGGCAGTCTGACCAAGATCGTCACTGCTGCGGTTGCCCTGCAATATTGCGGCCTGGACGAAACCGTCACCGTAGCCGCGGGTATCAAGGGCCGAATTCCTGTCAGCCCCCTGCGGATTGATCTGACCAGCGATGAGGTCATCCCCGCTAAGGATCTGTACTACGCGCTGCTGCTGAAATCCGCCAACGACGCGGCTGTGGCCTTGGCGGAGCATATCTCCGGTAACCGGCAGGGCTTTGTGCTGCTGATGAACCAGTGGGTCAAGCAAATCGGCTGTACCAGCACGGAATTCGCCACGGTTCACGGCGTGGACGGTGGTACCTCCGTCACCACCGCCCGGGATATGGCGAGGATTCTTCGGGAGGCCTCCAAAAACAAGGAGCTGATGGAGATTTTCGGTACTGCGGAATATACCATTGCCGAAACCAATACCACCAAGGAGCGATCCTTCCGTACCACCAACTACATGATCGATAACGGTACCTTGCAGCAGTTCTATGATATCCGGGTTCTGGGCGGCATGCAGAGCGCAGAGGAAAGCTCCGGCGCCTGTCTGGCCGTCATAGCGGAGGACAGCGGCATGAAATACGTGGGCGTGGTCATGGGCTGTATCCGTGTGTACAACAAGGAGAAGTCCTGGATCGTGGAAACCTACGGTAACTACGAAGAAATGACCGCCTTGCTGAAGTTCGGCTACAACAACTACAAGGTCAACCGGATCGTTTACGATGGTATGACACTCAACCAGATCAAGGTTGCCGGGGGAGAGAGCAACGCTGTGGGCATAGCCCAGGTGAACATTGATTCTGTGGTTCCCACCAATGCCCAGATGCGGAATCTGACGATCAACATCAAAACCGCAGGCGGCGGCCTTACGGCGCCCATTGCGGAAGGGGAAAAAATTGGCACCATGGAAATCTGGTACCGCAATTCCTGTATGGCGGAGGCGGAGGTCTTCTCCATGGGCAACGTGAAATCATCCGGTGATACCGGTGTCACCATCCATTCCACCGCCTTAAAGACCGGCTCTGGTGGTTCCGGAATTCTGTCCACCATCGGTACGGTCTGTGTCATCGGCTTGGGACTGGTGGCTGCGTACCTGGCCTTCAATTCCTTCATGCGGGCCCGCCGCCGGGCCAGAAACCGCCGCCGTCGTTCTGATCGCAGGAGGAGCCGCTGATGCTGCAATGGGAAGAATTGAAACGGGCGTGCGCCGCTTGCCAGCGCTGTGGCCTGTGTCAGACCCGGCATAACGTGGTTTTCGGCGTTGGCATCGAGGACGCGGATATTTTGCTGATCGGAGAAGGCCCTGGGGAGCAGGAGGACTTGACTGGCATCCCCTTTGTAGGGCCGGCGGGAAAGCTGCTGGACGATATGCTGTCCATTATTGATTTGAGCCGTCAAGAAAACTGCTACATTGCCAATATTGTCAAATGCCGCCCGCCCCACAACCGGGATCCCCTGGAAACGGAGCAGGATGCCTGCATCGGCTATCTGCGCTGCCAGGTGGCGTTAGTAAAGCCTAAGATTATCGTGTGCCTGGGACGGATTGCCGCCAAGCGGCTCATCGACCCGGACTACCGGATCACCCGCCAACACGGCACCTGGGTAGAGAAAAACGGCGTGTGGATGACCGCCATCTACCACCCCTCGGCGCTGCTGCGGGATGTGAGCAAACGCCCGGAGACCTTTGAGGATCTGCTGTCCATCCGGGAAAAAATTCGAGAAGTTGGGGCTCGGGTATAAAAAACTGTTGACTTTTGGCCTGATTATCGGTATAATAATTGGGCTAAGCAATGCTAGTGTAGCACAGTCGGTAGTGCATCTCACTCGTAATGAGAAGGTCGCCTGTTCGAGTCAGGTCACTAGCTCCACAAATGAACCCCGAAACCGTGATGGTTCCGGGGTTTTTACTGTGTTTTCCGAACATTTTGAGAAGTACGATTTTTGCGTTTTTGACTATGCCAGGGTTCTTCTTCCGTCAGAGGGACACGATTGGGGAACTGATCCAGAGAAGCGATTTCCTCTTGAAGCGTATCCAGCATTTTCATGGCAGTTTCAGGTGCCTGGAGCGTGAAGCGGATATAACTAATGATTTCCCGGATTTGCTCCTGCGCCTGCTGCGTGATTTTGACTGTATATTTCTCTGGCATTTACTGCATCTCCCGTTTCAGATCTGCAAATACATCAGAAGCGGCACGGGATTTGTCTGCTTTTGCCTCATTCAAACCACGCTCCATCATGGCATGGAAAGCGGCTTCATCCATCTCATCCCGAGCAATCGGTACTGCCGGGACAGAGAGGGAGAAAGGAATGCTCCGTGTCATGATAATCTGCTTATAGAGCGTATTGATGACAACGGAAACAGGAATGCCCAGCATTTCCATGATTTCCTCGGCCTGTTCTTTCACACTGGGTTCCACACGGGCCATTACATTCGCGGTTTTTGCTGCCATCGTTCATACCACCTTTCTGGCTCTATTATATCCAAATGTATAGCGTTTTGCAATACGAAAGCAAAAAGTTTACAATTTGAATATCAGAGGTGCCGATCCGGCAGGGGGCGTACTATTGGCTGACGAAGGAAGCGTTCGTGAAAACCTGGGAATCTTTTCCCAGCATAGACGCACCAGGCTAAAAAACCTGGTGCGTTTGGTTATTTATCTGTTCAAAATTTCCTTCAGATCCTGTTCCGGGGTGGTAGTAGGGTGAATGTCAAAATTCTTCACCAGGTACTGCGCCACATTGGCGGATAAAAAGGCCGGCAGCGTGGGGCCGAGGTAGATGTTTTTGATGCCCAGGTGCAGCAGAGTCAGCAGGATGCACACCGCCTTCTGCTCGTACCAGGACAGCACCAGTGTCAGGGGCAGATCGTTGACGCCGCAGCCAAAGGCCTCCGCCAG
>CAYYGF010000121.1:0-6552 GCA_964471315.1 uncultured Oscillospiraceae bacterium
GATGACGCCCTTCATCAGCAGGAACGCCACGACGAAGCCGATCATGATGGTGACAGCGGCGGTGAAGAAGCCCAGCAGCATCTTGGGCCCCAGCTTGATGATCTTGCGGATGTCGCAGCGCAGCAGCATGGTAAAGATCATGGCATAGGTCATGCTGTTTTTCAGCGCGCTGTAGGCAGGTTTGGTTGCGGCCATGTCCCACACACCCAACGTGCAAAGCACCATGGACAGCAGATACAGCAGCACCACAGCGGGGATAAACTTAAAGAACTTCCAGCCGGTATTCTTCTCCAGCGTGACCAGGACGGCCGCCAGAAGCAGAAGTACCGCAACGTAAGTAAAACCGTTGGTAATCATAGATATCCTTCCTTTTCCAATATTCTTTCGGAATGTTCGGCGGGCTTTGGCTGCAATCCCGGAGGAACTCGCCCAGCAAACCCTTCCGCAGGGAACAAATCAGTCGATATAGATCAGCCGTCCAGGTTCGATGCCCTGGATACCCAGGCCGGGCGCGTCGGAAACGGTGATCTCCTTCTCATTGAACACCGCGCCGCCCAGGATGGGATCCTCGCTGCACAGCACCGGGCCGTCCAAGTCCACCTTGGTGATGATGTTCTTGGCACAGCTCAAATGCACGGCGGCATTGACGGAAATCTTCGCCTCCAGCATGCAGCCGATCATGCACTCCACGCCGAACACCTCGGCGGCGGAAGCAATCTTTAGGGCGTTATACAGGCCGCCGCACTTCATCAGCTTGATGTTCATCAGATCCGCCGCGCCCATCTTCATAATGGTCATGGCATCCTCGGGAGAGAACACCGCCTCGTCCGCCAGAACCGGCACGAAGCTCCGCTCGGTAACATATTTGAGGCCCTCGAAGTCGTGGGCCTTCACAGGCTGCTCCACCAGCTCGATGTCCAGGCCCTGCTCCTGCATGGCATTGAGGATCTTCACCGCCTGCTTGGGCGTCCATGCCTGGTTGGCATCGATGCGGATGACCACATCCTTGCCCACAGCGCCGCGAACCGCCGCCAGACGGGCCACATCCAGCTCTGGATTGATGCCAACCTTCATTTTTAGGCAGTCATACCCCCGATCCAGGGCAATCAACGCGTCCTTTACCATGGTCTCCGGATCATTGACGGAAATGGTGATGTCCGTGACGATCTGCTTTCGGCCGCCGCCCATGAGCTTGTACACAGGGATGTTGTACAGCTGGCCGTACAGATCCCACAGGGCCATATCCACGGCAGCTTTGGCGCTGGTATTGCCCACGATGCACTTCTGCACAGACTGAAGCAGCGGCTCAAACTCGTCCACATCCCGACCGATGATGGTCTTGGCAATGTGATCCTGGATGGCGCCGATGATGGCCCCGGTGGTATCGCCGGTGATGGCGCCGGTGGGAGGGGCTTCGCCGTAGCCGACGGCGCCGCAGTCGGTGTGAATCTCCACAATCACATCTTCCACGGAGTTGACGCTGCGCAGCGCCGTCTTAAAGGGCGTGCGCAGGGGGACGGAGATCCGGCCCAAGCGAACCTTCGTTATTTTCATGAAAACACCTTGCTTTCTTTATTTTGCCATTTCATACATTGCAGCGGCAATGATCTGCGCATTCTGCATCAGCCGGGAAAGCTCCAGGAATTCATCCGGCTTATGCTCCCGAATCTCGTCCCCCGGAAAAATGGGGCCGAAAGCCACGATATTGGGCAGGGACTTGGCGTAGGTGCCGCCGCCAATGGACTTGGGCTTCCCTTCCAGGCCGGTCTGCTCCCGGTAAACCTTCATCAAGGTTCTGATCAAGCTGCTGTCTTCCGGGACATACAGCTTTTCCTTGTGCAGCTGCGCTTCCTTGGTAAAGCCCGCCGCCGCGAATTTTTCATCCAGAATGGGGGCGCAGTCGTCGCAGCGCTTGGTCACCGGATAGCGGTAATTGATCTTCATCAGAAGCTTGCCGTTTTCCACGTCCAGGGTTCCCCAGTTCAGCGTCAGCTTGCCGGACACATCATCCGAAAGGGCAATGCCGGCGCTGGCGCCATCGGTTTCCATGCCCAGGGTCTGGGCCAGGAAATGAATGGCCTGGGCCGTCTGCCCCTCCAAAGGCAGCGTATCCAAAGCCAGAACCAATCTGCCCAGGGCGTTTTCTCCCAACTCCGGTGTGCTGCCGTGGGCATTGACGCCCTCGGACTCCACAAATAGCCCCTGTTCCGTAACGGTGTAGCGCAGCTTGGGGGCGCTTAGCCTGGCGATCCGTTCCGCCAGCTCCCGGGGGCAGGCCAATTTTGCGCTGGCAGAGGCGGGCACCACATTGGGGGCCGTGCCGCCGTGGATGGAAAGGAGTTTCAGCTCCCCGATCTGATCCAGCTCCCGGCCATAGGTCACATTGATGATGCCCTTCTCGCCGTTGATCACCGGATATTCCCCATCGGGAGTAAAGCCCATCACCGGAATCTCCCCGCCATGGGCCAGGTAGTATTTCATATCACCGGAGCCGCTTTCCTCGTTGCAGCCGAAAATCAGACGAATCCGCCGCCGGATGGGCAGGCCGGATTCCCGCAGGGCCGCCAGGGCAAACAACGCCGCGATGGAGGGGCCTTTGTCATCCATGGTGCCCCGTCCGAAAATCCGGCCGTCCCGGATTTCACCGCCCCAGGGGTCAAAACTCCAGCCGTCACCGGCGGGAACCACATCCAGATGGCCGAGAACCGCCACCATTTCCTCCCCTTCTCCGTATTCACACCAGCCCAGCTGACCATCCATATTCACCGTGGAGAAGCCCAGCTTCTCTGCCGCGGCCAGCACATGATCCAGGCTCTCCCGAACCGCGCTGCCATAGGGCTTTCCCGGCTCCGCCGGGCCCTGGACGCTGGGGATGCGCAGATTCTCTTGAAGGCAAGCCAGCAGCGCAGGCTCCATTTTTCGTACATATGCATTCAGATCCATAGGAAACCTCCCGGAAAATATTAAAAACGCATAATCGCAATAGAATAATGATATCAAACCCGCATCCCATTGTCAATAGATATTCCTGGAAAATTGCATTTTCATTAGTGCGATTATGCAAAAACGGGACGCTATTTGAAAGCGTCCCGGGTAATGTGCAGTTTTTTGAGGTTCTTCATTGCAGAAACGACATTTGTCCGTCCCTGGCGCAGTCATATCTGGCGAAGCATTTCCAAAAGCTGTCCGGTGGTTTCGGCAATCCCCACTGCTCCGGCCTCCCGCATTTCCGATACCTTTCCATAGCCCCAGGCCACACCGATGGCGGGAATGCTGTGGGCCTTGGCCCCCAAAATGTCGAACTTGGTGTCTCCCACCATCACCATATTGTCGGTGCGGCCGTTCTGCTCCAGCAGGTATTCGATCACCGCTTCCTTGGTGCTGCGGGAGGCGTCCAGGGTGGCGCCGCAAATCCGGTCAAAATATTGCGCCAGGTCAAAGTGCTCCAAAATCTCCACAGACATCCCTTCCGGCTTGGAGGTCGCCACATACAACCGGCAGCCCTCCCCTTTTAGGGTTTCCAGCAGCTCCCGGATTCCGGGATAGGGGGTGTTTTCAAACTTGCCGATGGGGATGTACCGGCTGCGGTAGACCGCGATGGCCTCCTCCACCCGGTCCGCAGGCACGCCAAAGCGCCGAAAGGTGTCTCCCAGCGGTGGCCCCACAAAGATCCGCATTTCCTCCCGGTCCGGGATGGGCAGCCCAAAATGCCGCAAAGCCAGTTCGGCACAGTTGATGATCCCCTCCCCGGAGTCTGTCAGCGTGCCGTCCAAATCAAATAGAATCGCCTTTTCCATGGGTTTGTCCTTTCTGTTTTTTTCCATTTTCCTGCCTTATCCCAGCAGCACATCCGACACCAGCATGACGCAGAAGCCTACAAGCAGCGCATACGTCGCGCCGCTTTCGTTGTCGTGGTGGGTCTCAGGGATCATTTCATCGCTGATGACGTACAGCATGGTGCCTCCGGCGAAAGCCAGGGCAAAGGGCAAAATGGCGGTGGCGACGCTCACGGCAAAATACCCCAGCAGGGTACCCACCACTTCGATCAAGCCTGTAGCCAGGGCGCACAGGAAGGTCCGTTTGGGGCTGATCCCAGCCGCCAGCATAGGCGCGATGATGACCATGCCCTCGGGAACATTCTGCAGGGCAATGCCACCCGCGATCAGCAGCGCCTCGGAGACATTGTCCGAGCCGAAGCTGACGCCCGCGGCGATGCCCTCAGGCAGATTGTGGATGGCGATGGCGCTGACGAACAGCAGCACCTTATCCAGGCGCTCGTTGCCATGGTGGGCTTCCGCGTCTCCCCCTACCAGGTGGTGCATGTGGGGCACCAGACGGTCGATCAGGTTCAGGCACAGCGCTCCGGCAAAAATGCCCGCAATGGTAATGACCAGTCCGGCTTTCCCGCCGTACTCCACTGACGGGACGATCAGTCCCAGTACCGCCGCCGCCAGCATGACCCCGGCGGCAAAGGCCAGCACGATATCGCTGAACCGGTGGGAAATGTCCTTGAACAAGAAGCCGATGATGCCGCCCAACACGGTCGCGCCACCCACACCCAAGGCGGTTAAGAATACAAGTTGCATATGTAGATGCCTCCCAAATATGTTTTTTCCATTATAACACAACTTTTGAAAAGTTACAATGGTTTTGCCGTTTCCCTGTTAGGACAGCACCGCATAATGGGGCAAGGAGATTCGGCGAGAGATTTTGGTACAAGCGAAAATATGGAAAATGCGGGAATAGGGGATGTATTTCCCATTTTTCATACTCCACGATTGGGGCAAAAGATCCGCCGAAGCCCGCTGTCCCCATTGTGCGGCACTGCTTTAGACCTATCCTTTTTCTTACCATTCTATCACGTTGTATAAAATTAACAATTCTGCAACTTTTTTTCCACCTTTCCTGTTGCAAATGGGCGGAAACTCTGCTATACTATTTATAATTGGCTGTAAACGCAGCAAGCCCAAAATTTTGGAGCAAAGGAAAGGAAATGTGATCCCAATGGTTGATTTAAAAGCAAAGCCCTATTCCCTGTCAGATGCCGACATCGCGTGGGTGGAAAGCACCATCGCGGCCATGACCGATGAGGAAAAGGTAGGACAGCTGTTTTGGCAGCTCACCGCCTCCCAGGAGGAAGGCTACCTGAAAGAGCTGATGGAAAAATACCATCTCGGCGGCTGCCGCTACAATGGCATGCCCGGCGCCAAGGTCTTAGAGCAGAACCGCACCCTGCAAAAATACGCCAAGATCCCCGTGTTCATCGCCTGCAACCCGGAGTCCGGCGGCAGCGGCGTCTGCCCTGACGGCACCTTCGTCTCCAGCCAGGTGAAGATCGGCGCCACCCGGAAGCCAGAGTACGCCCAGGCCATGGGCCGGGTCTCCGGCGCCCAGATCGCCGCCACCGGCTGCAACATGGCTTTCGCCCCTGTGGTGGACATCACCTACAACTGGGAGTGCGAGGAAGTCCTGTCCCGGGCCTACGGCAATGATGCCGAACTGGTCGCCACCATGGGCAAGGCCTATATGAACGGCATCTTCGAGACCCCCGGCGTTGCCTCCTGCGCCAAGCACTTCCCCGGCAACGGCCAGGACTACCGGGACGCCCACCTGTCCAACAACGTCAACCATTTTGGTCTGGACAAGTGGCTGGCGACCTACGGCCATGTGTACAAGACCCTGATCGACGGCGGCCTGCAGGCCATCATGGGCGGCCATATCTTGATGCCCGAGTACATGAAGGAGCTGAATCCCGACATCACCCCCGAGCAGCTCCGCCCCGCCACCCTCTGCCCCGAGATCATGACCGGTCTGCTCCGGGACAAGCTGGGCTTCAACGGCATGGTGGTCACCGATGCCTCCCACATGGTGGGCATGACCAACCAGATGAAGCGCAAGGACATGCTGCCCGCCGCCATCAACGCCGGCTGCGATATGTTCCTGTTCTTCAACGATCCGGACGAGGACTACGCCACCATGCTGGATGCCTACAAGTCCGGTATCATCACCAAAGCCCGGATGACCGAGGCTCTGACCCGGATCCTGGGTCTGAAGGCCGCTATGGGCCTGAACAAGAAGGCCAAGGAGGATCTGTGCCCCAAGGCAGAGGACCTGGCCTCCGTGCTGCAGAATCCTGAATTCAAGGCCGTGGCTCCCGCCATTTCCAAGGACGCCCTGACTCTGGTCAAGTACAAGCAGGAGGGTGTGTTGCCTCTGTCCCCCGAAAAGACCAAGCGGGTGATGATCGTCTCCGTCAAGGGTCCGGACAGCCCCTTCGCCGCGCTGGCAGCCATGGCCATGGGCGGCGGCGCCGGAAAAAAGACGCCTGCGGAAAAGCTCATGGATCGACTGAACGCCAAAGGCTTTGAGGCCTTCATTTATGAAAGCCCCCTGGATAAGATGAAGAAGATGATCGCCGCCGGAGAAAAGCCCAGTCTGAATATGTACTTCGCGGGCAAGAACGCCATCTCCGAGTTCGTAGCCGGGCAGGATGTGGTAATCACCCTGTTCGACGTGGGCAACGGCCATCCCGCCTTCGGCCTGTCCAAGGGC
>CAYYGF010000122.1:0-6534 GCA_964471315.1 uncultured Oscillospiraceae bacterium
GCTTCCCCCCGGCCACCACCAACTCTCCCCCTGCCCGGCCAGAGGTCAGCAGGCTGTCCAGGTAACCGCTTAAGAAGCTTTCAATTCCCCTCTGTCCCCGGCCGCAGGGCACCATCCGCAGAAACTCGTTCAGCTTCTGCTGGGCCTGGGGGTTGCGGCACTTCACCTCAAATCCGCCGCACAGCCGCACCATCTTCCCCACCGCCGCGTCCAGCACCGGAATGGCCTCCCGCATTTCCCGGTAGACCCGTTCCTCGCCGCCGCCCAGGGGCGTAAAACCCCGCATGGCCCCAAAGGGGTGGCTATCTCCGCCCCGCAGCTGGCAAACCGCCGCCACGCCCCCGCCTTCCTTCTTCTTCCGTTTCAAAAAACCGCTCCCTTCTTATGAATGCAAAGTGCAAAATGCAAAATGTGAAATTGCGAAAATTCACGCGCATCGGATGAACTCAGCAGCGCGACAAATTGTCGTTTTCCGCGCAGCGGCCTTGGCTCCCCCCGTTGGGGGAGCTGTCACGGCGCAGCCGTGACGGAGAGAGCCCACTCCGCCCCAATCGGGCGCACGTCTCCCATAGGGAGGGGCAAGGGATCGACCGATCAACACCAATTTGCTATGAAACAAACCTCCCAATTCTGCATTCAGCCTTTCCGCTCCACCGCCCAGGCCGCCACACCGCCCTGCTTCCGCCCCAGCACCGTGGACACGAAATAGCGCATGTCGTCCATGGCGTGGTCATGCTCCTTGCGCACCTTGTCCCGGCATCCGCTGCTCAAATCCCAGACATATTCCTCCATCTCCCGCAGGCAGTCGCAGCAGCCCTGGCAGATCACGACTTTTCCGGTTTTTAGGCAGTCCGAGGTCAGCCGGATGCCCCCCAGCACATCATTGTCCGCCTTGCGTACCCGCCAGCCCCGGCGGCGCAGCACCTCCAGGAAGCTGGCCGCGGAAGGATCCACAATCACCGCCGTAATTTCCCGTCCCCCCGCCAGGGTTTCCAGCGCCCCGGCGTATTCCGCGTCCGTCATCTGATGCCCTGCCGCCCGGGAATCGAAGTAGAATTCCTTCACCCGGTACCATACCCCCTGGCTCCGCCCCCACAGCCCCATGGAGGTAGGGTTCACCGTTCCGTAGTCGCAGGAGATGTACCACTTGTCGCAGCGTTCCGGCGGCAACCCCGCCATTTCCTCGGTGAAAAAGTCGTAAACCCGTCCCTCCGCCTGCACCCACTGCCCCAGCACAAACCGCTGGTAAAACACCCCGGAGTACAGCCGTTCGTACCGCCGCCGGATGGCCGGTGTCAAGGAAGGATTGTCCTCCATGGTAAAGGTCAGCCGCAGGCAGTTCCGCTTCTCCGCTTCCAAAACCCAGGTCTTGTACAGCCAGTGATTCGGCCCCGCCGGGTTGCAGTTGAACCAAAGCCGGCTCCCCGCCACGGAGCACCGGGCGCAGGCCTGTTCCACGAAGGAGCGGGGCATCAGTGCCGCCTCATCCAGCAGCACCCCGGCAAAGGTAATGCCCTGGATCAAACTGGCGGAGCTTTCATCCTTGCCGCCGAAGATGTAAAACTGGTTTTCCCGGCCCCGGAAGGCCACCGTCACCAGATTCTCCGACCGTTTCTCCTGCCACCGCATGCCCAGTTCCGTCAGCCGGGGCAAAATCTCGGACAGCACATTTCGCCGCAGGGACGTGATGGTCTTTCCGCAGACACCGAACTTTTTCCCCTGAAAGCAGCTCATAGCCCAGAGGAAAAAACCCAGTCCCATAGCCAGGGTTTTCCCCGACCGCACCGCCCCATCGCAGAGGATGGCCTCCCGGTCACAGTAGGGGCTGCCCGGCGTCCACCAGGTCAGCACCGTCCTCTGCTTTTCCGAAAACATCACCGCGCCGATTCACCCCCGCCTCCCTGCAGCGCCCGCAGTAGCTCCTCAAATTCATCCGGCTCCTCCCCCACCGCCTCCGCCAGCTGCCGCAGTACCTGGAGCCGGTCAACCAGCTTGATCTCCACCAAGCCCTTTTCATTTCGTTTGACCTCGCTGAGCAAGCTCAGATCCAGGTTGTCCAGTTCGGGGCTTTCCTCCAGCGCCAGTCGCACGCAGTCGTTTGCCCGTCCAAAGGCCAGCTCTGCCAGCCGCCGTACCACATCCCGCCGCGCCACATCCCCTTCCGGAATCCGCTCCTCCAGCACCCGCTTTTTCCGTCTCGCCATATCACCCATCCTTTCACCCCTACTTTCCAAAACAGAAAAAGTTGCCCTAAAAAGGGCAACAACCCCCACGCCAGCCCGCCCTTTTTAAGAAATTTTTTGCATTGCGCTTTTTTTGACGAAGCAACGCCCCTGTAGGGCGATTTGCCCAAGGCTCCCTGGAGCTGTCAGCGAAGCTGACTGAGGGGTGCACCCCTCCGACCCGGCGCTAAATTGTTTTTTTGCGGAGAAAAGCGGATATGCAAAAATTTTTTCTATTCCTCTTGCTCTGCCGAAAAAAAGCCGGTATAATAAGGAAAAGGTTATGGAAAGGCGAATTGGATATGGAAAATAAACGCACCTTCACTCCAGAGCAGCTGCATTATCTGCGGCTGCTGGCAAAGCAGTACCCCACCGTTCAAGCAGCGGGCACGGAAATCATCCGCCTGCGGGCACTGCTGAATCTGCCCAAGGGCACTGAGCATTTCATGTCGGATATTCACGGTGAGCACGAGGCTTTCCTGCACATTCTCAACTCCGCCTCCGGCGAGGTCAAGGAGAAGGTGGAGGAGCTGTTCGGCAACTCCATGAGCCGCCAGGATCGAAACGACCTGGCAACCCTCATCTACTATCCCGCCGCCAAGCTGGCCTTGGTTGCGGATGAGCAGGCGGATTTGGAGGAATGGTATCGTCTGACCATCCACCGGCTGGTGGAGCTTTGCCGTCATGTTTCCGCCAAGTATACCCGCCGCAAGGTTCGTTCCTTCATGCCCGCGGACTACGAGCAGATCATCGACGAGCTGGTGCACCTGGCGGAGGAGGGCGGCGCCCGCCGGGATCAGTATGAGAACATCATCAACACCACCATCCAAATCGGCCAGGCGGGCGACGTGATCCAGGCCATCTGCGGCGTCATCAAGGCCTTGGTGGTGGATAAGCTCCATATCGTGGGCGATATCTTCGACCGTGGCCCCCGGGCGGACATCGTCATGGATTCGCTGATGCAGACCCACAACGTGGACATCCAGTGGGGCAACCACGACGTGCTGTGGATGGGTGCGGCTTCCGGTTCCCGGACGCTGGTTGCTACGGTGCTGAGCAACTCCATCCGCTACAACAATTTGGATGTCATCGAAACAGGCTATGGTATCTCCTTGCGGCCCCTAAGCATCTTCGCCAACGAGGTCTACCGGGACTGCGACACCGAATGCTTCAAGGTCAAGCTCACCGGCACCGATGCCGACCAGTACACCGAAAAGGACAAGCTTCTCTCCGCCCGGATGTACAAAGCCATCACCATCATCCTGTTCAAGCTGGAGGGCCAGAAGCTGCTGCGCCGTCCGGAATTCGGCATGGCAGACCGTCTGCTGCTGGATAAGATCGACTACCAGCAGAAAACCATCACCATCGACGGGAAAACCTACCCCCTGCTGGACTGCGACTTCCCCACGGTGGATCCCGCCGACCCCTACGCCCTGACGGAGGAAGAAAGTCACGTCATCAATCAATTGACAGACTCCTTCGGCCACAGCGAAAAGCTGCAAAAGCATGTCCGTTTCCTCTATTCCAAGGGCGGCCTGTATAAGATCTGCAACGGCAACCTTCTGTTCCACGGCTGCATCCCCATGACGCAGGACGGAAAGCTCCTGTCCTTCACCATCGGCGGCAAGGAGCGCTCCGGCCGGGAGTTCCTGGACTACGCGGAGAAAACCGCCCGGAAGGCCTGCTACGACAAGCGAGGCAGCGCCGAGCGGCAATTCGGTCTGGATTTCCTATGGTGGCTGTGGGCCGGACGGAACAGCCCCATCTTCGGACGGGATCGGATGACCACCTTCGAGCGCCGCTTTATCCAGGACGAGAGCACCTGGGCCGAGCCGAAGAATCCCTACTACACCTACTACCAGGATCCCGCCGTGTGCGAGCTGCTGCTGGCGGAATTCGGCCTGCATGGCCCCCACTGCCACATCATCAACGGCCACGTTCCCGTGAAGGTCCGCAAGGGCGAAAGCCCCATCAAGGGCGGCGGCAAGCTGATTGTCATCGACGGCGGCTTCAGCAAGGCCTACCAGCCCACCTCCGGCATTGCGGGCTACACCTTGATCTTCAACTCCCGGCAGCTGCGGATTGTCAGCCACCAGCCCTTCACCGGAAAATACAACGCCCTGCACAAAAATGACGACATTGAGAACGAAAGCGTGATTTTCGAGAAGCTGGAAACCCGGATGCTGGTGAGCCAGACCGACGAGGGCGCGGAGCTGCAAACCCTGGCTGACGATCTGACACTGCTGCTGGAGGCCTACCGTACCGGCGCGGTGACGGAAAACCACAAATCCTGAGCCATGGAACTGCGCTGGATCGCCACCCGGGAGGGGCGGCTGTCGTCCTTTCTTCTGGGGGAGCTGCATATGTCTGCCGGGCTGATGAACAAGCTGAAGTGGGGGCCTTCTCTCCGGGTCAACGGCGTCCCCCAGCGGACAAACTACCCGATTCGTCCCGGGGATGTGATCACCGTGACTCTGGATGAGGAGGCGCCGGAGTATCCGGCGGAGGATGGGCCGCTGTCGATTTTATACGAGGACGACTATCTTCTGGCGGTGGATAAGCCCGCGGGCATGCTCATCCACCCCTCCCGGTCAAAAAACCGGGGAACCTTGGCGAATTTTGTAGCAGGCTACTACAAAAGAACCGGTCAAAAATCCGCCTTCCATCCCATGACCCGGCTGGATCGGGACACCTTCGGCGTTGTGCTGCTGGGAAAGAATGCCCATGTCCACACCCTGCTCCAAAGCGCCGGCGCCCAAAAAACCTACCACGCCCTCACCTTCGGCGCTCCGGAGGCCCCGTCGGGGCTGATCGACGCCCCCATTGCCCGGCGTCCCCTGCCCAGCCTGCTGCGGTATGTGGGGCCGGAAGGAAAGCCCTCTGTGACCCGTTGGCGGGTGTTGGAGCGAATCGGAATGTTATGTAAACTCGAACTACAGCCCATCACCGGCAGAACCCACCAGCTTCGGGTACACTGCGCCTACATGGGCTTTCCCATTCTGGGCGACCCCCAGTACGGCACGCCGGAATCCCAGGCCTTTTCCCAGGAAATGGGGCTGCAAAGCCAAATGCTCTGTGCCAAACGTCTGACGCTGACCCACCCCCTCACCGGAGAAAAGCTGGTGCTGGAATCCCAACTGGACGCAAACATAAAGTAACCCGGACGCCTGCAAAGCGTCCGGGTTTGCTATCCCGTCAAGTCTTGATCGGCGCCCTTAGCCGAAGGCGTCCAGCGCCAGCTTGAACGCGCCGTAAGCACCGGCGTCGTTGCCCAGAGACGCCAGCGCGAACCGGGCGCCGGAGGCGGCGTGGAACACGCACTTGTGGAAGTAAGGCTCGATGCCCTGGATCAGCACATCCCCGGCCTTGCTGACGCCGCCGCCGATGACCACCACCTCGGGGTCAACGGTGGAGCAGACGTTGGCCAGGAACTCGCCCATATAGCGGTAGACCTGATCCAGGATCACCAGCGCGGCGGGGTCTCCGGCCTTTCCGGCATCGAAGATATCCTTGCAGGTCAGATTTTCCAGTTCCCGCAGCTTGCTGGGGGCGTCGTGGCTGCTTAAGTAGAGCTTTGCCAGCCGCACGATGCCGGTAGCAGAGCAGTATTGCTCCACGCAGCCCTTTTTGCCGCAGTTGCAGGGGACGGTTTCCTCCCGGTTCAGCACCAGATGGCCGATCTCCGCGCCGGAGCCGTGGGCGCCGTGGAGCAGATTGCCCTCCACCACGATACCGCCGCCCACGCCGGTGCCCAGGGTGACAAACACCATATTGTCGCAGCCCTGGCCGCCGCCCTTCCAGAATTCCCCCAGGGCGGCCACATTGGCATCGTTGCCCGCCTTGACCGGGAAGCCGGTGAGCTCGGAAAGGGTCTGGGCGATATTGAACACGCCCCAGCCCAGGTTGATGCACTTATTGACCACGCCTTTGGCGTTTACCGGGCCGGGAACGCCGATGCCCAGGCCCAGAATGGCGGTTTCCGGGATAGAATAGCCTTCGATGTACTGGTGAATGGATTCGGCGATGTCCGGCAGAATCTGCGCGCCGCCGTTTTCTGTGACAGTGGGAATCTCCCATTTGTCCAGCATGTTGCCGGTTTCGTCAAAATAGGCGATCTTGACGGTGGTGCCGCCCAGATCGATGCCAAAGCCGTATTTCATAGGTAGAATCCTCCTAAAATGATGATACCTCTATTATACATATTATAATAAAAATTGCAAGCGGCCAGGCGGCGTGGCGGCGAGTCGCCGCGGACAATTCGTGCGCGGGCTGGGTGGTATTTGTTACACCATTGGGTGAAAATTATGGTATG
>CAYYGF010000123.1:0-6486 GCA_964471315.1 uncultured Oscillospiraceae bacterium
AAATTACAATTTGCCGCACTGCCAAGTTAAGTCGGTGCGCATTTCCTGGATTAAAAAACATCCGGCCTTCGGAAAGAAAGGCCGGATGTACTTTTTTACTTGCCCAGGAAGTCCTTGGTCACTTCCACAATGTGATCCGCGCAGAGACCAAAGGCCTTCAGCACCTCGTAGGCAGGGCCGGAGAAGCCAAACTGGTCATCCACGCCAATGCGTTTCACCGGGGTAGGATAGGTTTCGGACAGGAAGCTGCACACAGCCTCGCCCAGGCCGCCGATGACGGAGTGCTCCTCGCAGGTGACGATCTTGCCGCACTCCTTGGCGCATTTCAGCCCCAGCTCCTCGTCCAGGGGCTTGATGGTGGACATGTTGACGATCCGGGCGTGAATGCCCATTTTCGCCAGGGTTTCGCCTGCCTGGATGGCTTCGTAAACCATCAAGCCGTTGGCGATAATGGCAATGTCGGTGCCCTCGCGCATGATCTCGCCCTTGCCGATCTGGAACTGGAAGCCCTCCTCATGGAATACAGGTACCGCCAGGCGGCCCATCCGCAGATACACCGGGCCTTCGTATTCGTAAGCGGCCTTGGTAGCGGCCTCTGCCTCCACGCCGTCGGCGGGGCAGATAACCACCATGCCGGGAACGGAGCGCATCAAGGCGAAATCCTCGCAGCACTGGTGGCTGGCACCGTCCTCGCCCACGGACATGCCGCCGTGGGAAGCACCAATCTTCACATTCAAGTGGGGATAGCCGATGGAGTTGCGGATCTGCTCATAGGCCCGCCCGGAAGCGAACATGGCGAAGGAGGAAGCAAAGGGCACCAGTCCGGTGGACGCCAGGCCCGCTGCCACGCACATCATATCCGCCTCGGCAATGCCGCAGTTGAAATGGCGGTCAGGATAGGCTTTGGCGAACATGCCGGTCTTGGTGGAGCCTGCCAGGTCGGCGTCCAGCACCACGATGTCATCGTGCTCCTTGCCCAGCTCCACCAGGGCCTTGCCGTAACCCTCACGGGTGGCCATTTTTTTCACATCTGCCATGTTACATGCCCTCCAGTTCGCTCAGCTTCTGCTTCAGCTCCGCCATAGCCTGCTCGTACTGGGCATCGTTGGGCGCCACACCGTGCCAGCCGGCCTCATTTTCCATGAAGGAGACATCCTTCCCCTTAACCGTATGCATCACAATGGCGCTGGGCTTTCCTGCCACGGTTTTCGCATGGTTCAGCGCCGACTCGATGGCGTCGAAATCGTGGCCGTCGATGTTCTGCACGTCAAAGCCGAAGGCCTCCAGCTTTTCGTCGATGGGATAGGGGCTCATAACCTTGGCCACGTCGCCATCGATCTGCAAGCCGTTGTTGTCGATGATGACGCACAGATTGTCCAGCTTGTAGTGGCTGGCAAACATGCAGGCCTCCCAAACCTGGCCCTCCTGGATCTCGCCGTCGCCCAGCAGGGTGTATACCCGCCAATCCTGGCTTTTCACCTTGGCGGCCAGCGCCATGCCGCAGGCGGCGGAAATGCCCTGGCCCAGGGAGCCGGTGGACATGTCCACACCGGGGACGCTGTTCATGTTGGGGTGACCCTGGAGATAGCTGCCCACCTTGCGAAGAGTCAGTAGATCCTCCACTGGGAAAAAGCCCCGGTTTGCCAGTGCCGCGTACAGGCCAGGGGCACAGTGGCCCTTGGAAAGCACAAAGCGGTCGCGCTCCGCCCATTTGGGATTGCTGGGATCTACATGCAGTTCCTTAAAATACAGATAGGTAAACATATCCGCCGCGGACAGGCTGCCGCCGGGATGGCCGCACTTCGCCGCATGGGTGCTCTCAATGATCCCCATACGCACCTTGCAGGCAGTGATCTGCAACTGCTTCTTTTCCTGGGATGTCATAAGACCCTCCTTATTATTTAAAGCGCTCTACCGCCATAGTCTCGCTAGTATACCCGTATTATACATAGCTTCATTCGGTTTTGTCAATTGACCGAGTAGCAAAAACGGCGCAGCAAAAGCCGCGCCGTTTTGTTCATCCTACAAAATTCCCTTTTTATCGACGAATTCGCAGCCCCAGCAGTCGCTGAATCAGCGTCAGCGCCACCACTGCCGCCAGACAGGCGCTCATGACGCTGTAGGCGAACACCGCCTCGTTTCCCCGGCGCTGGACATAGTATTCCATATACCCCGCGCCGCCAATGGCCGCCGCCTGCACCAGCCACACGGGCACATACCACCAGGCAAAGCCCTGGCTTTTTACCAGCCGCACCGCAAACACCACAATGGCAAGCACCAGCACCACCGCGCCCAGCACCTGCACAATGCTGACAAAGCCGTTGCTACGGAAGAACAAGGAGTCATACCGGGTGCTGTCCAGCACCACCTGGGACGCGCCATAGCACATTAGGAAAATAAGGCAGGCATCCCCATCCCGGCCCCGTTTCCCGGCGCGCAGGTAAAAGACGCTCAGCGCCGCGAACAGAACCGCCGCCACCATGGCCTGGATGACAAAGGTAGCCAGCCGGTACTCCGCCGCCCCGGACACCGCATTGGTCACCGGGTAGACAAAGGGCAGGCTTTTGATGGAGGATACCACCTGTCCCCGGTCGGAGCTGTTGAAGAAGGAGGCCAGCCGCCCCACCACAATGCCCGCGCAGCCCGCAATGGCCATGCAGTCCAGCATCTGAGGCAGATTCCGGCTCAAGCACAGCAGCCGCACCAGCACTGCCGCCAGAAGGCAGCCGGCAAAGACCCCCAGCAGGGCATAGCCGCCGGAGGAATAGTCCGTCATGGCGGCAACGAAGCCGTCATAGCTGTCTGCCCGGCAGTACCAATGCACCAGCCGCCCCAGCACCAGGCTCAGCACCAGGCTCACCGGAATCACCGCGAAGCCCGCCACCGCATTGCCGCTGCGGCCCAGATAAAAGGCCAGGAAAAAGCAGATGGCAACCGCCGCCGCCAGGGTCAGAAGAATGGAATTCCAATAAAAAACCGTTTCACCGGTCACAAACGCAATCCGATCCATGGTATCAGCCTCCCTCCGGCACAGCCGTGGCAAAATAGATGATGTCGCTGATCTTTCTCTGCTGGCCGTATACCGGGCGATTGATCAGCTGGTCGTTCATAACAATGGTAGCCGTCTGGCCGCCGTCCAGGCAGTAAGCCATTTTGCAGCCTGTGGCCGCGATGTTTTTGGCGAAGGTGGCCACGGTGGGGATATCCTGGTAAGGCCCCGTGGTATTGGCCGCCACCACGATGTAATGCAGCGGGCCCATCTGACACAGCGCCGCCCGGGCATAGCCCTCGGTGATCTCGCCGACACCGTACCAGGTGTGCTCCATCACCTCATAGTTATCCACCAGCACCGGGCCAAAGGCCAGGCTGAAATTGATGTCGTGTTCCTCCACATAGGCTTGGGCATCCGCCATCGTCAGTACCTCGCCGCCATAGGTAAAGTGCATGTCGCCGTTTCTGTCGATGTAGCAGGTTTCGGCATAGGTTCCCTCCACTCGGCGGGTAACCCCCTCATAAACCACGGTGCCGAAATTTCGGAACCGGTAAAAATCTCCCGCAGAGGCCACCACCGCGTTGACGGAGGCTGCCATTTCCGTGGTCAGATACTGGATCTCCGAGCCATACTCGCCGCCGGCAAGATGCCGCCGGAACTGGGACGGATCGGAAACCTTTACCTCTGAGAAGGTGTACACAGAGCCGTCGTGGACTTCCTTCCAGGTGACGGCGAAAATGCTGTCATCCAGATAATAGTTCACCGTACTGTCCTGGTATCGCTCCCCATCCGGGCGGAAATAGACCGGATCGTCGCCCAGAAGCCACTTTGCCTCGTCCAGTACCGCCTGCAGCTGGACAGGATCGGTACTCTCCCCGAAGCGGGACGGATCCGGTTCCGGCGCCACCAAAGTGCCTTCCTCAATCCAGTAGCGCTTGCGAACCGGCTCAACTTCCTTTTCCGGAATCACCGGCTTGTCCGCGGATACAAGGGCCTCCCGGGCTTCCGTCAGCCGCTGTCCCACGTAGGCGTCCACATCCGCCCGGATGGTCAGATTCCCCACCTTGGCCACAGTCACCGGCTTGGGACGGCCCACCGTGCCCAGCATGGTATGCAGCAGCTTTCCGGTGGCCCACAGGGAAGACGGCACCACCAGAATCCCCAGCAGAACGAACAGAATCCACCCCGCTTTGCTCCGCTTCTTCTGCCTTGGCGTCTCCCGCCGTTCCGGCATATCGGATTTTGGACGGTTGGATGCTGGAGTGCCGGTTGGTTTTTTGGCGTATTTCGGTTGATAAGCCATGTCCGCTCCTCCCTACGCCACACCGCCGGAAATGGCCTTCAGCAACGCTTGATCCGGAACCGCCCACCATTGGCCGTCCCGGTAAAGAAAGTGCAGCGTCACCTGCGTGGTGACGGTCTGGCCATGCTCCTGCAGCGCCTGCCGCGCCCCTTCCAGAAGAACCTCTTGAATCAGCTCCTCCCGGAAATTGTTTTCCTCGTCATAAAGCTCCTCCATCTCCTGGGCGTTCTCCACCCGCTGGGTCAGTAGTGCCCGGGCCTGTTCCGCAATGGCGTCCGCCGCGGTGGCAATGTCCAATGTGGTAATGGACGCGTCCCTGGCAAAACCGGTTTCCGTCACATAGCACGCGCCTGTAAATTCATACCGGATGCTGTCCGTAAAGGCCTCCCAGAGCATGGTCTCCACCGCGTCAGTGGAGCCTTGCCCGGCGCCCAGATCCGGCTGGCCATACATCAGCGCTCCGGCGGAGGCGAAGTCACCCCCGGAAACCGCGTCCATCAGCGTTTGAGACAGGTTGGTCACTGCCTCCGGTACCTTTCCTACCCGGGCAGGGGCATCCAGGGACATAAGGCTCAAGCCAATGGCCCCCACCATCAGCACCGCCCCAAGGGCCGCGAATATTCCCGCAAAAAACTTGGCAATTTTCATGGTTTCACCTCTGTATGGGCCTTTTCCGGCACCGCTGTCGCAAAATATAGGATGTCACTGATCCGCCGCTGGCTGCCATAGCTGACCTGGTTGATCAGTTGATTGTTCATGGCAATAGAAGCCGTCTGTCCCCCGTCCAGGGCATAGGCCGTGGGGATTCCCTGTTCGTATAGCTGCTGCGCAAACTGACGCATGGTAGGCATGGAATAGAAGGGCTTTTCCGCATTGGCCGTGACCACCGCATAATGCAGCGGCCCCAGCTGGCACAGCGCCGCCCGGGCATAGGCCGAGCGCACCTCACCGGAATTGTATTCATTGGGAACGCACAATTCACCATCGAGAATCATCACCGGCCCGAAGCACAAGCTGAACCGGACATCGTTCTCCCTCACAAAGGCCTCTGCGGCCTCTTGCGTAGCGATTTCCCCAGCATAGGTAAACAGCAGGTCGCCATTGTTGTCAATGTAGCAGGTATCCAGCAGCTCGCCTCTGCTGCGGTAGACCTGGCCGTCCATCACCACAATTCCAAAGCTGCGGTAGCCGTAGTAATCCCCGCTGGATGCCACCACCGCGTTCACACTTTCCGCCATCTCCGTGGTGGTATAGAGGACTCCCGAGCCATAGCTGCCTCCCGCCAAAAACCGGCGTATCTGGGAAGGATGGGCGATTTTTACCTCAGAAAAGGTATAGACAGAATCCCCCAAAGGCTGCTTCCAGGTCACCGCGAAAATGGTTTCATCCAGATAATAGGAAACCGTGCTGCCCTCCAGAATGGGCGTTTGGGTTGAAAACAACGTCTCCTGCCCCGCCAGAAGATTCCCGGCGTCCTCCAAAAGCTGCTCCAACTGCGCCGGATCCGATGCGGTTCCGTAGCATCTGGGATCCGGTTTCGGCGCCGTCAAGTCCCGGTCACTGAGCCGGTAGACCCGCCGGGTGCCATCGATCCCCTCCGTCACGGCTGCCAGCCGTTCCTTCGCGCTGGCGGCGACCCGCTGACGGATGCTGACGGATACCGTTCTGGGCGCGCAGCTGCCGTCCAGGGATACCGCCATCGTCCAAAGTAGAAGAACCGTCAGCACGCTGCTTAAAAAAATGACGCTTCTCTGCCAAAATGCCGTTTTTCTCATTCTTCCGCCCTTCCGGCGGCGTACTGCCGCCGCGCCGTCTTTTCCACAAGACTGCCGCAATCTGTCGTTCTTTCTGTTTTTCCCGCAAACACATATCATTATATTCGATTTTGGGAATCTGTCAACCGATTCGCCGAACGCAAAAAAGCGCCGCCCATTTCGGGCGATGTTCGTAAGACAGTAAAATAGGCAAAAGGCGCGACCTCGGTCACACCTTTTGCATTAAGAGGATAGCCGCTTTCGCGGCGCAAGGGGTGCAGCCCCTTGTTCGGAGTGACGGAAAACGCCCCGGACACTTTCCGGGTGTTACGCCTCGCAGAGCGCACTTACGGGGTCAACCCGTATAGAAGTGCGCCCTTGCGCCTGTTCGATAAACTGGAATTTGTCACTCCGACAAACTGAAATTTTCTTATTTC
>CAYYGF010000124.1:0-6444 GCA_964471315.1 uncultured Oscillospiraceae bacterium
GCAAGGGCAAGGTTCGCCGCGCCAAGCTGTACTACCTGCGTGACCGCGCTGGTAGGGCCGCTAAAGTCAAGGAGAAGGTTTAACCGAGAATTCCATAAAAAAGGAGGGCTAAGCCCTCTTTTTTTATTGGAGATTTCACACTTTGTTATAGAAAACCCGGCCGTTCTGTGTTATACTAACTGGAAAGGCCGGTTAAATTTGGAAACAAAACGCGGCGCAGCGTTGGGTTAGGAGGAAGCGCGATGGCTTCAAAAGAGGAAAAGAAGAAAGAAAAGCTGAGCTGGAAGGAAAGCGTGGTGCTGTATCTGCACGACTGGCTGTTCCTGCTGATTACCATTTTTCTGCTGTTTCTGCTGGTGTTCCGGGTGATCGTTGTGGATGGGGATTCCATGTTTTCCACCCTCTGGGACGGAGACTATCTGCTTCTGCTGGGCAACGTGTTTTACCAGGAGCCGGAGCGGGGGGACATTGTGGTCATCAGCAAAAAAACCTACGATAATGGTTCGCCCATCATCAAACGGGTAATCGCCACCGAGGGGCAGACCGTAGACATCGACTTTGAAAATGGCATTGTGTATGTGGATGGCCAGGCCCTGGAGGAGGACTATATTCACAATTTGACCACCAACGAGGAAGGAACGGTTTTTCCCTTGACGGTGGAAGAAAACTGCATTTTTGTTCTGGGGGACAACCGGGCGGTGTCGCTGGACAGCCGCTCCACCCAGATCGGACAGATTGACCGGCGGGAGATTCTGGGCAAGGCACTGTATCTGATGATCCCGGGAACCCATCACGGCCAGCTGCCCCAGGATTACAGCAGAATGGGGGCCGTGCAATGTCCGAACAGATGCACATTCAATGGTATCCCGGCCACATGACCAAAACCCGCCGTCAGATCGAGGCGGACTTAAAGCAGGTGGACGCGGTTTGCGAGATTGTGGACGCCCGGATCCCAGTGTCCAGCCGGAACCCGGATATCGACGCCATCTGCGGCGGCAAGCCCCGGATTCTGGTCTTAAACCGGATGGATCTGGCGGATCCCAACGCCACCAAGCGCTGGGCCGCGTATTTCCGGGGCAGGGGCATGGCGGTTGTGGCTACGGATTGCAAGAGCCGTAAGGGCATCGCCGATTTTACTCCGGCAGCCCGAACGGCCTGCGCGGAAAAGCTGGAGCGGGATGCCAAGCGGGGCATGAACCGTCCCCTGCGGGTGATGGTGGTAGGAATTCCCAACGTGGGAAAATCCACCCTCATCAATCAGATCTCCGGCCGGAAGGGTGCCAAGGCGGAAAACCGCCCTGGCGTCACCCGGGGCAAGCAGTGGGTCAGCGTGGACTCTGGTTTGCAGCTGCTGGACACCCCCGGCATTCTCTGGCCCAAATTTGACGATCCGGAGGTTGGCATGATGCTGGCCTATACCGGAGCTGTCAAGGAGGGGGTCATCGACATTGAGGAGCTGGCCTGCCATTTGATGGAGCTGCTGCACAAATATTATCCCCAGGTTCTGCTGGAGCGCTACCAGGTGGAGGCGGAAGCCGGAACCCCGGGCTGGGAGCTGGTGGAGCTGGCGGGACGCAAGCGGGGTTATCTGGTCAGCGGGGGAGATGTAAACACAGAGCGGATGTCCAAGGTTCTGCTGGATGAATTTCGGAGCGGAAAGCTGGGCAGATTCACCCTGGAAATGCCGGAGGAACAGCCATGAGTCAGGTGGATATGTGGGAAATCGAGGATCGCTGCTATGGGTCAGGTATTCAGGTGATCTGCGGCGTGGACGAAGCGGGGCGCGGCCCCCTGGCCGGGCCGGTATGCGCGGCGGCGGTGATTCTGCCGAAGCACCTGGAGATTCCTGGCTTGACGGACAGCAAGAAGCTCTCCGACAAAAAGCGCCGGGAGTTGTTCCCGCTGATCCAGGAGCAGGCGGTGGCCTATGGCATCGGCTTTGCCTCGGAGCGGGAGATTGATGAAATCAACATTTTGCAGGCGACATTCTTAGCCATGAAGCGGGCACTGGCCCAGCTGAACGGTCAGGCGGATTTTGCCTTGATCGACGGAAACCGGGAGACGGACTTTGGCCTTCCTGTCAAAACCGTGGTGAAGGGAGACAGCCTCAGTGCCAACATCGCGGCAGCCTCGGTGCTGGCTAAGGTCAGCCGGGACGATGTGATGCTGGAACTGGCAAAGCAGTACCCGGCATACGGCTTTGATGTCCATAAGGGCTACGGCACCCGGGCCCACTACGCGGCGCTGGAGGCCTGCGGCCCATGTCCCATCCACCGGATGACTTTTTTAAAGAAATTTTATGGGCAACAGTAAGCTGACAGGCGCCTGGGGCGAGGCCCTGGCGGCGGAGTATTTGCGAAAGCACCGCTACAAAATTCTGGCCTCCGGCTACCGCAGCCGTTTTGGGGAGATTGACTTAATTGCCCAGAACCGGAAAAATCTGGTGTTCGTGGAGGTCAAGCTCCGAAAATCCCCGGATTTTGCCCAGGCGATGGAGTATGTGGATGGGAAGAAGCAGGAGCGGCTGCGGGCAACTGCGGCGCTGTACCTTACACAGCATCCCACGGATTTACCTGCCCGGTTTGATGTGATCGAAATCTATGCCCCGGAGGGAACGCTGACCCGCCTTCCGCGGATCAACCATTTGGAGGACGCCTTTCAATGAACGTTTCTGTATTTGATTTTCACTGTGATACCGCCCTGGCGCTGCTGGGGGAGGATTTGAATCAGGCGGGCAGTCTGCGGCAGAACCGGCTGCACATCGATTTGGAGCGTGCCGCCGGTTTGGGTGGGTATGCCCAGTGCTTTGCCTGCTTCACAACATCGCTTATGGAGGAGCAGATTTCTCCGGTGCTGGCCTTTGAGCGGGAGCTTGCCACCATCCAGCGGGAGGTGGACAAGAATTGCGATCTGATTTCCATTGCCTATTCCCCGGAGGAGATCGAGGAAAACCGGGAGGCAGGGAAAATGTCTGCCATTTTGACTCTGGAGGGAACAGCGGGCTTTGGCTATGACCCGGCGCTGCTGGAGGATCTGTATGCCGTAGGCTTCCGGATCACCAGCCTGGGATGGAACGAGCAGAATCCTCTGACCGGCTCCCATGTCACCGGCGGCGGTTTGACCGACCGGGGCAGGGAATATGTCCGGGAGGCCCAGCGCCTGGGAATGCTGGTGGACGTGAGCCACATCAGCGACGAGGGCTTCTGGGATATCATGAAAATCACTGAGGCTCCGATTATCGCCACCCACTCCAACAGCCGCGCCGTGTGGAATAACAGCCGCAACCTCACCGACGATATGTTCCGGGCCATCTGCGAAACCGGCGGTGTAGCGGGCTACAATGCCTGCGCGGAGTTTACCGGAGAGAACCCGGATCTGGATACCATCTGCGACCACTTCTTCCACTTCCTGGAGCTGGATCCCAGCGGCGCCCACCTTGCCCTGGGCGGCGATCTGGATGGGGTGGAAGCCCTGCCCTGTGGCTTTGAAGGGGTTCAGAGCTGGCCTGTGCTGGCCTGGCGTCTGCAAGGACGGGGCCTGGACGAGAAGACGATTCAAAACATCTATTGGAACAACGCCATGGGAGTGATGAAGCGTGCTGTATGTAACCACACGAAATAACCGGGATGCCTTTACCGCCCAGCGGGTGCTGACGGAAAACCGGGGGCCGGAGGGCGGCCTGTTTCTGCCCTTCCGGGAGCCGCTTTTTTCGGAGGAGGAGCTGGACGCCCTGTTTGCGCTGCCCTTTGATCAGTGTGTCGCTCAAATGCTGAATTTGTTTTTCCGAAAGGAGCTGACCGGCTGGGATGTGGCGTTTGCCGGGGGGAAAAGCCCGGTGCGGCTGGCGGAACTGGGCCAGCGAATCTGGGTAGCGGAGGCATGGCACAATCCCCGATGGTGCTACGACAGCCTGGTATCCAGTCTGACCCTCCGGCTTCGGGGAGAAAACCGGGAGCCGGGCAACTGGGTGCGCATCGCGGTGAATATAGCGGTGCTGTTCGGTGTATTTGGCCAGCTGTGCCAGCGGGGAATTGCCAGTGCGGACATATGTCTGGCTGCCGGGGATTTCTCCCTGCCCATCAGCGCCTGGTATGCCCGCCGCTGGGGCGCGCCCATCGGCAGTATCATCCTCTGCTGCAACGAAAACAACAATCTCTGGGATTTGATCTGCCATGGCCAGCTCCGAACGGACGCTGTCAGCATTCCCACAGAGCTGCCGGAGGCGGATGTTGCCCTGCCTGTGGATCTGGAGCGTCTGATCTATGGCTGCGGCGGCACATTGGAGGTGGAACGCTACCTGGATGCCTGCCGCCGGGGCGGCGTGTACTGCCCCAATGACGCGGTTCTGACCAAGCTGCGCAAGGGGCTGCATGTCAGCGTGGTCAGCAGCCAACGTATGGACACCACCATTCCCAGTGCCTATCGAACCCACGCGTATCTTCTGTCTCCCGGGGAGGCCCTGGCCTACGCCGGACTGCTGGACTACCGGGCAAGAACGGGCCAGATCGGCCACGCTGTGATCTTCGGGGAAAAAAGCCCAAAGCTGGACTTTGAGCGGATATCCCGGACGTTGGGAATATCCCCGGAAGAGCTGAAAGAAAAATTGAAGTAAGGAGGTGCGCTATGGCGCTGTACGCCATCGGCGACCTACACCTGTGCCTAAGCGCGCCGAAGCCTATGGATATCTTTGGCGGGGCCTGGGTGGGCTATATGGACAAGCTGAAGCAGGGACTGTCCGTAATCGGGCCGGAGGACACCACGGTTTTGCTGGGGGACTTGAGCTGGGCACTGGATCTGGACAGCGCGAAAGCGGATTTTGCCTGGATAAACGATATTCCCGGAAAAAAGATTATCCTCAAAGGAAACCACGATTACTGGTGGAGCACCGCCGCGAAATTTCAGAAATTCTGCCAGGAAAACAGCTTTGAAAACCTGTTTTTGCTGAACAACAACTGCTATTTTTATGAGAATATGGCCATCTGCGGCACCCGGGGGTGGTTTTTTGAGGAAGAACGCTCCGGCGCCCACGATGAAAAGGTTTTCAAGCGGGAACTGATCCGGCTGGAAGCCTCTCTCAAAGCGGCAGGAGATGCTCCAAAGCTGGTATTTCTCCATTACCCGCCCCGCTACCGGGGCTATACCTGTCCGGAAATCCTGGAACTGCTGGAAAAATATGAGGTTCGCCGCTGCTTTTACGGCCACCTCCACGGCGGCAGCCACAAGCTGGCCATGGAGGGACTGTGGGATGGGGTGGAATTCCGGCTGGTGTCGGCGGACTATACCGGTTTTCGGCCGTTTCCCGTAATTTTATAAAAAGATTTTTCAGAAAGCTATGGACAATCGCGCCATTATCTGCTAAAATAAATCGGCTATGTAAAAAATATAAAATGGTCTTGCTTTGCAGACCGATTTAGGAGGATTACCGTAAATGAACGTGAAGAGCACTGAGAGAAACGGCAATGAGGTTACCGTGGTCGTGGAGATCGACAAGGAACGGATGGAGTCCGGTGTCAACAAGGCTTACATGAAGGCCCGCAAGAACATCCAGATCCCCGGTTTCCGGAAGGGCAAGGCGCCCCGGAAGATGATCGAGGCCATGTACGGCGCCCACGTGTTCTATGAGGATGGCCTGGAGGAAATCTTCCCCGAGGTTTATGACTTTGCCATCGCCAACCAGGAGGGCTTCAAGGCCGTTGGCCGTCCCAGCTTGACCGATATGCAGATCAGCGAGGACAACATCGTAACGCTGACCCTGACCACCGAGGTCTACCCCGAGGTCACCCTGGGCCAGTACAAGGGCCTGGAGGTGGAGAAGGCCGAGGTCACCGTTTCCGATGCCCAGGTGCAGGCCGAGCTGGACCGGATGGCCCAGAATGTGGCTTCTACCGAGACGGTGGAGCGGGCCGCTGAGATGGGCGACACCGCCAACATCGACTTCGAGGGCTTCGACAACGGCGTGCCCTTCGAGGGCGGCAAGGGCGAGAACTTCGATCTGAAGCTTGGCTCCGGCCAGTTTGTTCCCGGCTTTGAGGAGCAGATCGTGGGCATGAACGCCGGCGAGGAGAAGGACATCGACATCACCTTCCCCGAGGACTACCACAAGGATCTGGCCGGTAAGCCTGTCGTGTTCCATGTGAAGCTGAACAAGGTCACCGTCACCAACGTTCCCGAGCAGGATGACGAGTTTGCCAAGGACGTTTCCGAATTTGACACCCTGGAGGAGCTGAAGGCCGACATCCGGGCCAAGGCCCTGGAGCAGGCCCAGAAGCAGGCGGATTCCGCGTTTGAGAACGCCGCTGTGGAGAAGGCCGCTGAGAATACCACCGTGGATATGCCCAAGGCCCTGGTGGAGGCCGAGCTGGACACCCAGATGGAGCGCTTCGCCTACCAGCTGCAGATGAGCGGCTACTCCATGGAGCAGTACGCCAAGATGATGGGCGGCGA
>CAYYGF010000125.1:0-6440 GCA_964471315.1 uncultured Oscillospiraceae bacterium
TCGGCCTGGTCATCCCCGAGCTGAACGGCAAGCTGATCGGCGCTGCCCAGCGTGTTCCCACCCCCACCGGCTCCACCACCATCCTGAACGCCGTCGTGGAAGGCAACCCCACCAAGGAAGAGATCAATGCGCAGATGAAGTCCGAGGCCACCGAGTCCTTCGGCTACAACGAGGACGAGATCGTCTCCTCCGACATCATCGGCATGCGTTTCGGCTCCCTGTTCGATGCCACCCAGACCATGGTCATCAACCTGGGCAACGGCACCAGCCAGGTTCAGGTCGTTAGCTGGTACGACAACGAGAACTCCTACGTTTCTCAGATGGTTCGCACCATCAAGCACTTCGCTACCCTGCTGTAAGATAAACGACAGAGCATTTTCCCCCGCCATCCCAGATGGCGGGGGATTTCTTTATCCAGAAAAGATGGGAGGGAGAACCATGGTTCCCCCTCCCGGCTGATTATTGGATGGAATTTGGCTGCTTGTTCAGTTTATCCGCCTTGCGGAACAGGAGATAGCCTGCGGCAAACATGACAATCAAGGTGGATATGGCGATATTCTCGTTTTGCAGGGTGATGCCGAAGATCTGAACGGTGGTTCCGGCAGTCAGTTGACTGACCACAGAGATCAGCGTCATACCCGCAAAGGACGCGCCTTTTCCAAAGATATCCATCAGTCCGTAGAATTCGCCGCTGCGTTCCGGCGGGATGATCTTTCCCAGGTAACTGCGGCTGAGGGCCTGGATGCCTCCCTGGAACATTCCCACCAGTACGGCCAGAACCCAGAACTGCCACTGACTTACCAGGAAGATAGCGAACACGATGATACAGGTATAGGCGCCGATACAGACCTTGATCAGCATCCCGGTGTCATATTTGGCGGACAGCCTGCCGAAAACAATGGAGCAGGGGAAAGCCACAAACTGGGTCAGCAGCAGCGCCAACAGCAGTCCCGTGGTATCCAGCCCCAGAGCCGCGCCATAGGCAGTCGCCATGTCGATGATGGTATAAACGCCGTCAATATAGAAGAAGAAGGCCAGCAGATACAGGAAAATATGCTTCTCCTTCCGCGCGTCCCGGAGGGTTCGGCCCAGTTGGCGGAAGGAATCGCCAATGGGGCTTTTGCTGGTGGAAACGAACGCGGTCTGCCGGTATCCCTTCAGCAGGGGCAGCGTACACACCACCCACCACACAGCGGTGATCAAAAATGCAATCGCCATGGCGCTGCTCTGGCTGAGGCCAAAGGCATCGTGCATCAGCACCAGCACCAGGCACACGATGAAGGGAATCACCGAGCCGATGTAGCCGAAGGCATAGCCCACGGAGGAAACCTTGTCCATACGGTCGTTGTCGGTGATCTCCGGCAGCATGGAATCGTAAAACACCAGGCTGGAGGAATACCCCACCCGTGCCAGCACAAAAACCGCCAGGAACATCAGCCAGTTGGAGGCAAAGCCCAGCATCGCGCAGCCCGCCACGCCCCGAGTCAAGCACAGCAGGAAGATGGGCTTTTTAAAATTCCGGTCGGACAGCGCGCCGCACACCGGGCCAATGATGGCCACCAAAATGGTGGCGATGGAGCCTGCGTAGCCCCAATAGCTTAAGTACAGATCCTCGTTCAGCCCATCCGCAGCGGCCAGTGCGTTGAAATAGATGGGAATCAGCGTGGAAACCAGCAGAACAAAGGCAGAATTGCCGATGTCATAGAGAATCCAGCTGCGTTCCAATGCTGTGAGCTTGCTTTTTTCTTTCATAACCATTCTCCGTTTTCCAATCTCATCCAAAGGTAGCCAAAAAATCATCGCCCAGGGGCTGGCCCTGGTTCTGGAAGGCCCGCAGCCGCTCCAACCGCTCCGGATACCCCTTGGCCGCCCGATTGAACCGGGCCAGCAGCTCACTGTCCATCCGGGCATAGCTTTCCACCGGTTCCTCTGGAACCAGGCTGTCCAATAAGCTGGGCTTCACCATTCTCAGCAGCTTTTCTCTGGCTTTGCGGCTTTTGCTGGACAAAAACCGCAGGGAAAAGCCCATAAACCGCACGGCCTGGTTCACATTTCCCCCTGTGGCCGGCGGGAAAAACGCCGCCACGGTCATACACTCTCCCCGGGTCAGCTTCAGATGGGGGCTGAGATCATAGGTATGGGGGCTTTCGCAGCCGTCCAGGGTCAGCAGATACCGGTCAAACTCCGATTCCAGCGCCACATGCCGGGCTTCGCCGGTTTTGACCTTGCTCTCCACAAAGGGATGGCACTCGGAATCCAGGCAGTAGTGGCACAGCAGGCCATACAGATACGCTTGGGCCGCCTCTGACGTGGCAGCCTTGCAGGCATTTTCAAAGAAGACCTGCCCTGTCTGGCTGTGGAACTGCGCCCCCAGATCCCCAATCCCGGTTTTCATGAGGGGGTTATAGTAGAAGAAAAAATCCGGGCCTTGCAGTCCCATATCGTACAGCCGTCGGAAACGCTGAATATTCTGGCGAATCTCGGCGGGAAGGGCAGGGAGCACCTGCTTACCGAAACGGTAATGGGCATAACTGGCAGGCATACGATCACCTCACATTTTCTGTCTATCCGCAATCTTTCCCACTGGCACGTTTCTGGCTTTCGCGGGGTATTGCTATTTTCAAGAACGGCTCTATTCTACACCAAAGGCGCCAAAACGCCAGCGGTTTTATGCAGATGTTCCGTTTTGACTTTGTCGATTATTGGTAAAACAGCAGCGACACCCAGGTAACTACATTCTCGCCATACTGAAATTCCAAGCCCCGGCTTTCCAGGGCCGGGATGATGTTGATGCCATGGCTCTCCACACACGGATGCATCCGTTCGGGATGGCGGCAGGGCTGGCCGTCCAGAATGGCGCAGCGCTGGCATAGGGTGCAGGCTTCGGTGGACAATATGTAGGGCTTCGCCCCCAGCGCCTCCATGGCCGACCCCACCTGATTGGTGATCTCCTCGTGCTCCGGGCGGGTGGCCAGGGTCTGCTGAATGTCCGCGATGTCCGATACCTCCGCCATGGTGGCAATCATCAGGCAGTTTTTGTAGGACAGGCATTTTTCCCGGCAGCTTTCCACGCTGCCCACCCCCGGCGGGCAGGCCCAGGTCTTGCCGTACATGGGGCACTCATGCTGGCAGATCCAGCGAATACGCTCGGAGAATTCCAGCTCCTTCGGGTCGAGGAAATCATACAGGTACAGCGGAAGCTCCGCCAGCTGCTCTTCCAAACGTTCCCGGTTCATTGCTGCGCCTCCATTTCTTCCAGATAGTCCCGGACCTGCTGGGCGTTGCGGTGGATTTCCGCCGACAGCGCCTCCAGGCTGGGGAATTTCCGCTCCGGCCGGAGGAAACGGTAGAATTCCAGGGTGATCTCCCGACCATACAAATCGCCCGCATAGTCCAATATCCAGGGCTCCACGGTGACGCTGTGCCCCTCCACTGTAGGACGGGTACCGATGTTGGTCACCGCTGGGTAGGCTTTCCCGTCCACCAGTGCCCGGCAGATATACACGCCGAATTTGGGAACCGCCAGCCCCTCCGGCAGCCGCAGGTTGGCGGTGGGAATGCCCAGGGTGCTACCCAGGTGCCGTCCATGCACCACCTGGCCGCTGAGAATATGGGGATGGTCCAGGAATTTCACCGCCGTGGCCATGTCCCCGGTTTCGATCTGACTGCGGATGTAGGTACTGGACACCCGGATGCCATCCATGGTCTGCTCCGGCACCACAGCCCAGGGCAATCCCATTTCCGCGCAGTATTGCCCCAGCAGCGCAGCGTCTCCCCGGCCCTTGTCTCCAAACCGGAAATCCTCCCCGCAGACAAAGCCCGCCGCGCCGTATTCTTCTATGAGCATCTCCAGAAAGCGCTGCCAGGGCATGGCCCGCATGGGCTCGTCAAAGGGCAGGGTAACGACGCAGTCCATGTGAAAGGTTTCCCGCAGCAGACGCTCCCGATCCCGGGGGGTATTGATCAGCCGGGGCGTGTTTCCCATCACCAGGGTATCCGGGTGGGAACCAAAGGTCACCACACCGGACAAAAGCCCGCCTGCCGCCAAGGCCCGGCACCGGGCCAGCAGCGCGGCATGGCCAATATGCACCCCGTCAAAAAAGCCCAGGGCGTAAATTGTTTTCTCCATACGCTCACTTACACTTCAAAAAAGCTCTTGACAGTTGACATAACGCTGTCGTCCACCTTTGCCAGCATGAGAAATTCCCCACCCTGGCTGTAAGCCCGGTAGGTTCCGTCTGCCAGCTTCACGGAGAAGGTGTTGCCGTTGCGGCAGCGCTTTTCCTGGTTGGCCGTCAATTTCACCGCGGGGTAATTGCGGAACATGGTGTCCACCGCCCGCAGATACTTCTCCGGTTCCTGCGTCTCCAGCAGCTCCTGCAAAGGCACCGCCTCATCGATGGTGTATTCCCCGGCACTGACCCGGCGCAGCGCCGCCATGCAGCCGCCGCAGCCCAGAGCCTCGCCGATATCCTTGCACAGGGTCCGAATGTAGGTGCCCTTGGAGCAGCACACCCGCAATCGGACGTCGCTGCCCTCCATTCCCAGGAAGGTCAGTTCATGGATGGTAATGGGCCGGGGCTGACGCTCCACTTCTTTTCCCTTCCGGGCCAGGTCGTAGAGCTTCTGGCCGTTCACCTTCAGGGCGGAATACATGGGTGGCACCTGCAAAATCTCTCCCCGGAAGGATTCCAGGGCTTTGTTCACCTGTTCCTGGGTGACAGACACCGGGGACTCTGTCAGCACGGCGCCGGTGATGTCCTCCGTATCGGTGGTCAGCCCTAGGCGAAGAACCGTCTCATAGGTTTTCTCCGCGTGCTCAAAAAATTCCACTCCCCGGGTGGCCCGGCCCACAAACACCGGCAGCACACCGGTGGCCATGGGATCCAGGGTTCCCCCGTGGCCGATGCGCCGGGTCTGAAACACCCGCCGCAGACGGGCGGTCACGTCCTGGCTGGTCCACCCCTGGGGCTTGTCAATAATTACGATTCCATTCATTTTATTCCAGTTCCAGCATAGCCTTTTCCACGGCTTTGGCCGCTTCTTCCAGAGGCAGCTTTATGGACGCGCCGGCAGCGCCTTTGTGGCCGCCGCCGCCGAATTTCACCGTCACCACCGTGGCGTCGAAGCCCGGAATGGCCCGGACAGACAGCTTGGTGGTGCCGTCGGCGGTTTCCCGCAAAGTGGCCGCCATTTTCACCCCTGCCACGGTTCTGGGGAAGGAGGAAATGTTGTCCATATCGTCCTCGGTAACGCCGATCTCCTGCTCCACGGCTTTCGGAATAGCGCTCACCGCCATCTGTCCCTCCCGGAGCAGGCGCATGTGATCCACAATCCAGGCCTGCATTTTCAGCCGGGCCAGGGTATTGGTCTCAAACAGCTCCTGGTTCAGTTCGTAGATCCGGGCGCCGGCCTGGGCGCACTGGGCCGCCACAGCAAAGGTATGGGCGGTGGTGTTGGCATAGCGGAAGCAGCCGGTATCCGTGGAAAGGCCCACATAAGCGGCTTCCGCGATGGACTTGTCCGGGGTAACCCCCATCAGCACCAGCACATCCCAAATAACCTCCGCGCAGGAAGCGCTGCCAGCGTCCACCAGCTCCCACTGGGTAAAGGATGTTGCAGAGCCATGATGGTCAATCCGCAGGGTAATACCCTCCTTCCAGGGGGTGAATGCCTTGGGCACCATGCCGGGGGAGGCGGTATCCACGCAGACCAGCGTATCCCCAGCCTCCGGCGCGTCCTTGGTCAGGCCCGCGTGGAGCCAGGCGAAGCGGTCGGAAACCTCAGGATTTTTCAGCACATGGGCAGTCTTTCCCAGCTGCCGCAGCCCCAGGCACAGGGCGGCGGCGGAGCCGGTGGTGTCTCCGTCCGGGCGGCAGTGGGTCAGAATGGTATAGTGATCCCGTTCCAGCAGGAAACGGGCAGTCTCAGCCCTCGTCAGTGTCATCATCGTGGTTCACCTCAAGGGAGTTAATAAGCTTCAGCATTTTCGCGCCGTAGGTGATGGAATCATCCCGCTCCCAGACGATCTCCGGGCTGTAGCGCAGCTGGAGATTGTGACCCAGCTGACGGCGCAGGAAACCCGCGGCGGATTTCAGCCCCGCCATGGCGTCCTTGGCCTTGTCCTCCTGGAGGAAGGACACATAGACCTTGGTATAGCGCAGATCCGGGGTGGTCTCCACCCGGGTGATGGAGATCATCACGTCTTGAACCCGGGGATCCTTGACCGTGCGCAGAAGGGTTGACAGTTCCTTCTGAATCTCCTCGTTAATCAGTAAAATTCGATTGGATGCCATGTTACATCCTCCTAAACTCGTTAACACGGCTCCCCTAAAAGGGGAGCTGGCAAAAATCTCTGATTTTTGACTGAGGGGTTTCCCAAGTTTCAAACTGGATAACCCCTCCGGCTCGGCTGCGCCGAGCCACCTCCCCTGCAAGGG
>CAYYGF010000126.1:0-6394 GCA_964471315.1 uncultured Oscillospiraceae bacterium
CACCAGAACAACGCACGAAATGCTTGAAAGCCTTGGCTTTCAAGGCGTTTTGCGTTGTTCCGTACGCATGATAATGCGATTACAGGGGGCGATGGATCCATCTCCCCCGGGAAAAAGATATGGAAAAAGTATACTTATTCAATATGTTTCCGGATTACCAGCCGTCTGAGGCGCTGCGTGCAGCGTTGTCTCAGGCGGCCATTATGGCTGCGGACATCGACCAGGAGGCGCGCAGCGTCCATGTGGCTGTCCACACTCGGAATTACATCCCCCAGCGGCTGTTGACCCAGGCTGGCAAGGAGATTGCCAGCCTGTACGGACTGCGGCAGCTGACGCTGACGGCAACCCACCCGGAAAGCGAGCTGGCCAAAATCGAGCCGGAGGAGCTGCGGGATTTGTTTGTTGTCCGCAATCCCATGACCCGGGGTTCCCTTGCCGGAGCCAAATGGCAGTGGCAGGGCCAAAACTTGACGATTTCCCTGGTCGCCAACGGCAAAAAGGAGCTGGAGGAACTGATTCCCCAGGTGCAGACGGTGCTGCGGGAGCGATTTGCTGCCCCTGTGACCATCACTGTGGAGGCGGGAAAGCCGCTGGAGGGGGAGGCGCTGTTTGATGCCATGGCCTCCATGCGCACCTCAATGCTGGGGTCGCTGCCGGATTCCGGCCATACTGCGAAACAGCAGGAGGTCAAAACGGCGCCGCCCAGTGAAGCATTCTATGGAAAGCCCTTCCGAGGCAGCGCGGTTCCCATGCGGGAGCTGAGCCTGGATATGGGGACGGTCATTGTGGAGGGCAGGGTCTTCCATGTTGACCACAAGGAACTGAAGAAGCGCAACGCCTGGGTGGTCAAATTCGATATGACGGACAACACCAATTCCGTCCGAATTAGCCGCTTTTTGGAGGCGGGGGAGGCCAAGCCCATTCTGGAGAATGTGCAGGTTGGCTCTGTCCTGCGGGTTCAAGGAAAACCCATCGAGGATCGGTTTGAGAACGAAATGGTGCTCAAGCCCTATGCTATGATGCCCGGTTCCATGCCCAAGCGCCAGGATACCGCCCCAGGCAGGAAACGGGTGGAACTGCATCTGCATACCACCATGTCCAACATGGACGCACTGACAGTGACGGCGGACGCCATCAAACAGGCGGCGGCCTGGGGGCACCGGGCCATTGCTATCACCGACCACGGCTGCTGCCAGTCCTTTACAGACGCGCTGCATACCGTGGAAGGAAAAAAGCCGCCTATGGTTGCGGGAACGGACGAGGTCATCAAGATCCTCTTTGGCTGTGAGGGCTACTACGTCAACGATGTGGATGACCGGATCGTGGTTCACGGCACCCAGGATATGACCTTTGACCAGGAGTTTGTGGCCTTTGACCTGGAAACCACCGGCCTTTCCTCCCGGAATGACCGGATCATCGAGATTGGCGCGGTGATTCTGAAAAACGGACAGGAGCTTGACCGGTTCCAGACCTTCGTGGATCCGGAGCGGCCGTTGGAGCGGAAGATCGTGGAGCTGACGGGCATCACCGATGAGATGCTCAAGGGCGCACCGAAGATTGAGGAGGTGCTGCCCAAGTTCCTGGACTTCATCGGCGGGAGGGTTTTGGTTGCCCACAATTCCGACTTTGACACCGGCTTCATCCAGGCGGAATGCGCCCGCCAGGGCTATGAATACAATTTCACCGCCGCGGATACCTTGATTCTGTCCCAGAACCTGCTGCAACATTTAAATAAGTTTAAGCTGGATATTGTCTCTAACGCCTTGAGCCTGCCGGACTTCAACCACCACCGGGCCGGAGACGATGCTATGACCTGCGGCCTCATTATGACCAAGCTGATGGAAAAGCTGGAGCAGGAGCAGGATGTGCATACCCTCCAGGCCATCAATCCGGCCATGGTGAGCCTCCGCTCCGGCAGCCGGATCACCGACCGTCAAGCGCGGCATATCATCCTGTTCGCCAAAAACCAGGTGGGGCTGCGAAATCTGTACCACTTGATCTCCGACTCCAATTTGAAATACTTCCGCCGGGTGCCCCGGATTCCCAAATCCGAGCTGCTGCAATACCGGGAGGGCTTGATTATCGGCTCCGCCTGCGAAGCGGGCGAGCTGTTCCAGGCGATTTTGGATCGGAAAAGTGAGGACGAACTGAAGCGAATTGCGTCGTTCTATGACTTCCTGGAGGTTCAGCCCCTGGCCAATAACCGGTTCATGCTGGATTCAGAGAAATATGAAGCGCAGACCGACGAAGATCTGCGGGAGTACAACCGGAAGATCGTCCGTTTGGGTGAGGAGCTGGGCAAGCCGGTGGTGGCCACAGGCGATGTCCACTTCCTAAATCCCGAGGACGAGGTGTTCCGGCATATTTTGCTGGCCACCAAGGGCTTTGACGACGCGGATAAGCCGATGCCATTGTACTTCCGCACAACGGACGATATGCTGAACGAGTTTTCCTATCTCGGCGAGGAAAAGGCCTACGAAATCGTGGTGGAGAACCCCAACCGGATTGCGGATATGTGCGAAACCATGCGTCCGGTGCCCCACAATCTGTTCGCTCCCAAGATTGAAAACTCCGTGGAGGATTTGAAGAGCCTGGTTTACGGCAAATTCCACCGGCTTTACGGGGACAATCCCCCGGAGGTATTCGTCAAACGTGTGGAAACCGAACTGCACGACATCATTTCCTGCCACTACGACGTGATCTACATGTCCGCCCAAAAGTTGGTGCAGAATTCCCTGGAGCACGGCTATCTGGTGGGTTCCCGTGGCTCCGTGGGTTCCTCCATCGTGGCGTACATGTCCGGCATCACTGAGGTCAATTCCTTCCAGCCCCCCTACCGCTGCCCCAATCCGAAGTGTAAGTACACCGAACTGAATGTCCCGTCAGGCTACAACTGCGGCGCGGATCTGCCCGACGCGGTGTGCCCCAAGTGCGGCACAAAGATGGAAAAGGACGGCTTCAACATCCCCTTCGAGACCTTCCTGGGCTTCGGCGGCGACAAGGTGCCGGATATTGACTTGAATTTTTCCGGCGAATACCAGGCGGAGGCCCACAAATACTGTATTTCCATGTTCGGCTCCTCCCATGTGTTCCGTGCAGGCACCATTGGCACCGTGGCGGAAAAGACGGCCTTTGGTTACGTGAAAAAATACCTGTCGGAACGAAACCGAACCGCCTCCCACGCGGAGGAATCCCGTCTGGCGGCAGGCTGCGTAGGCGTTCGCCGAACCACTGGCCAGCACCCAGGCGGCCTGGTGGTCATCCCCCAGGAGAATGAAATCTGGGATTTCTGCCCGGTGCAGCACCCGGCGGACGACCCCAACTCCGACCAGATCACCACCCATTTTGAGTACCACTCCATGGAGGAAAACCTCTTAAAACTGGACATGCTGGGCCACGATGACCCCACCATGATCCGTATGATGGAGGATATGACCGGGGTGGACGCCAAAACAATCCCCCTGGACGACAAGGACACCATGTCCATTTTCACCTCCTCCAAGGTGCTTGGCTATGAGGACGACCCGATTCTCGGCCCAACCGGCGCTGTGGCCATTCCGGAGTTCAACACCCGCTTTACCCGGGGCATGCTGATGGACACCATGCCCACCCGGTTTGACACCCTGGTACGGCTTTCCGGCTTTTCCCATGGCACCGATGTGTGGCTGGGCAACGCCAAAGACCTGATTACCTCCAAAACCGCCACGGTTGACTCCACCATTGGCTGCCGTGATGACATCATGCTCTATCTGATCTCCTGCGGCATGCCGGAAAAGCGCTCCTTCAAGATCATGGAGTCCGTCCGAAAAGGCCGGGGCCTGCCGGATGGGGCGGAGGAGGAGATGAAAGCCGCCGGTGTGCCGGACTGGTACATCGGCTCCTGCAAGAAGATCAAGTACCTCTTCCCCAAGGCCCACGCGGTGGCCTATGTTATGATGGCCTTCCGGATTGCCTGGTTTAAGGTGCACCATCCGCTGCCGTTCTATGCGGCCTATTTCTACCGCCGCAGCCAGAAGGGCGGCTTTGACGCAGTGCTGATGACCCAGGGCATGGAGGCGGTAAAGGCCAACATTGACGCCATCGAAAAAAACGAGGACGCCACTGCTAAGGACGAGGATCTGCTGACCACTCTGGAAGTGGCCTACGAATATTACATCAGGGGCTTCGCGTTTTTGCCCATCAGCATTTACGAAAGCCATGCCACCAAATTCCTGGTCAAGGATGGCAAGCTTCTGCCGCCCTTCGTGGCGATTTCCGGCCTGGGCGAAAGCGCGGCCTGGGACTTGATGGAGGGCAGAAAGGGAAAGACCTTCCTGTCCATCGAGGAGGTAGCCGCCGCATGTCCCAAGGTGTCCAAGACCCACATGCAGATGCTGAAAGAGGCGGGCGCCTTCGGCGATCTGCCGGATACCAGCCAGGTCAGCTTTTTCTGACTAGTTTTTCATAAAACGGTTAAATACCGTTTTATGAGACCGCGGTCTCGCGGTCAGCGGCATCGCCGCTGAAAAACGTAGTCCATACATTTCTCGCCGCCACTGGCGGCCTGCGCGAGAAGCGCAGGATAAAATGGTATTCATCATTTTATCGAGAAATAGTAGGAAGGTGGATCAAAAGGAAAACCGGAACAGTCCCTTGAAAGGCTGTTCCGGTTTTATTGTACTTGCAAACGAGATCGCTTTGTGGTATGATAATTTTATCGATTATATACAAAAGGATGATTTCTATGCAAGACATCGGTATGCAGTTTCACATTCATTGCAAGGAAGGGGACGTGGGGCGCTATGTGTTCCTGCCCGGGGATCCGGGGCGGTGCGCGTCCATCGCCGCCTATTTTGACAATCCCGTCCATATCGGCATGAACCGGGAGTTTAACGTTTACACCGGTACGATGCTGGGCCAGAAGGTCAGCGTCTGTTCCACCGGCATCGGCGGCCCCTCCGCCTCCATTGCCATGGAGGAGCTGGCGGCCATCGGCGCGGACACCTTCATCCGGGTGGGCACCTGCGGCGGCATCGACATGGACGTGATGCCCGGAGACGTGGTGGTCGCCACCGGCGCCATCCGTTATGAGCACACCTCTTTGGAGTATGCCCCCATCGAATATCCGGCGGTGCCGGATTTCACGGTGACCGCTGCCTTGAAGTCGGCCAGCGAGGCACTGGGCTACCGCACCCACGTGGGCGTGGTTCAGTGCAAGGATTCCTTCTATGGTCAGCACAGCCCGGAGAAGTCCCCGGTTTCCTATGACCTGCTGCAAAAGTGGGAGAGCTGGAAACGGCTGGGGGTGAAGGCCAGCGAAATGGAATCCGCCGCCCTGTTCGTGGTGGCGGCGGCGCTGGGGGTTCGCTGCGGCAGCTGTTTCCATGCGGTGTGGAACCAGGAGCGGGAAAAGGCAGGCCTGGCCATGCCCATGACCGAGGATACCTCCGGCGCGGTAAAGGTGGGCATCGAGGCCATGAAGCGGATTATCGCCGCAGATCTGGCAAAGAAATAAGCAATGGGGGCCGGAATTTGGCCCCCGTTTGTTCTGCAGGCTTCCTACTGATCCAGATACTGCACAAACCCCAGCGTCATGTAATCCAGAATCACATGCTTGTCCGGGGTTTTGCCCATGGTGACCCGGCGGCAGTGAACTTCCCAAACGCTTTGTCCTTGAAGCTCCGTTTTCTTGATTTCAAAGACATGGTTCCAGCTGCGGCCCTCCATATACGGCACATCCCTGGTAAACCGGATCAGCTCCAGACGGCGGAAGTTGAAGGTAGGAAATGCGTTTTTGATGCAGGCCTCAAACAGCGCTTCCGCGTCCCGAACGCTGCCCATTTCAAAGGTGCTGCGGATCATGGCCCCGTAATCTTGCATAAGATAACCTCCTTATAGCTTGCCGTAGGTTTTCTCCAAAAATTTCTGGCTGTTCACCACGACCCGGGTATGGGTTCCGCTGCCGATTTCTCCGGCCTCGTCAAAGGCCCGCACCGAGAAGGTAATGACCTTTCCTTCCACCTGGGTGACCTCGGCCTCTGCCCGAACCTCCAGGCCAACTGGGGTAGCGGAGGTGTGGACAATGTTCAGCCCGGTGCCCACGGTGGTTTGTCCCTCGCTGAGACAGGAGGTAATGGCTTCGCAGGCTGCGCCCTCCATCAGCGCCACCATACAGGGAGTGGCATAGACCAGCAGGTCTCCGGAGCCGACCTCCGCGGCGGTATCCTCCCGCTCGGCCACCGTGGAGACCCGGCCGATTATTCCTGGTTCAATCTGCATGTGCATCACGACCTTTCTTATCTTAACTATACCCGAAACTTTTCTGGGTGTCAATAAGAGGATTCCTCAGCAGTGCGACAAATTGTAATTTTGCGGCGTAAAGGCTCCCCTGCAAGGGGAGCTGGCACAGCGTAAG
>CAYYGF010000127.1:0-6344 GCA_964471315.1 uncultured Oscillospiraceae bacterium
ATCCGTATCAGCCCTTCACGGTGTCCTTGTAAACACGGTTCAGAGCAACGGGGTGGAATTCGACGCCTTCCACACCGGTCTTAATCATGTTGGCATTGGCCTTGGTGTACAGGGGGATGATAACAGCCTGATCCATGACGATCTTCTCAGCGTCATACATAGCGTTCCAGCGGGCCTCGGCGTCGGTGATGTAAGCGCCGGTAGTGCAGTCGGCAATGATGGCGTCAAACGCGGCATCGCTCCACAGGCCGTAGTTGTTGTCACAGTCGGTAACCCACATGCCCAAGTAGGTCATGGGGTCAGCATAGTCGGGGCCCCAGCGGGTCAAGCAGGCCTCGTAGTTGCCATCCTGGATGTCGGCAACACGCTGCTTCTTGGGCTCAACCTTGATGTTCAGCGTCACACCGGGCAGAGCCTTCTCCACTTGATCCTTGATAACGGCGGCAACGTTCTGGGTTTCGGTCTGATCCTCCACCAGCAGCTCGAACTCGAAGGTGTCGGTACCCAGTTCCGCCTTGGCAGCCTCATAGTATTCCGCAGCCTTGGCAGTGTCATCGGCGCAGACATCGCTGAACATCTCCTGGTCAGCGGAGAAGTCAGAGCCATCGGGGCCAGCGGCAAACTGAGGAGGCACCGCAGTGTAGGTGGCAACGGAGCCGTCCTTCACAACATCCTCCACGATGGAAACACGGTTCACGGCATTGCTCAGAGCCAGACGCATGTTCTGGTTATCCAGAGCAGGCACATCATGCATGTTCAGCGTCAGATACCACAGGTAGCCAGCGCCGCTGATCATCAGCTCGGGATCGCCCTCAACCTGCTCAACCTGGTCGCCGGACAGCATGACGATGTCCAGATCGCCGTTCTGATAGCTCATGTAAGCCTGTTGGCTATCCTTGATAACCTGGTAGCTCAGACCGTCCAGCTTGACGCTGTCAGCGTCGTAGTAGTCGGGGTTCTTGGCCAGAGTGAAGCTCAGCGCGGCGGGCTCATAGCTGGTCAGGATAAAAGCGCCGTTGCTCAGCGTAGTCTCGGGGCTGGTGCCGAAGGTGCCGTCCGCCAGGCTCTCAAAGAAGGCCTGATTTACAGGGTAGAAGGTGGGGAAGTACATCAAGCTCAAGAAATAGCTGACGGGAACCTCCAGGGTGACCTCCAGGGTCTTGCTGTCCAGCGCCTTGACGCCCAGCTCGCTCTTGTCCATTTCACCAGCAATGATCGCGGCAGCGTTCTTGACCTGGCCGATATCGCTGAGCATGTAGCTGTACTCGGAAGCCAGCGCGGGATCCACAGCACGCTGCCAGGCAAAGATGAAGTCGTCAGCGGTCACAGGCTCGCCGTTGGACCAGTTGGCATCCTCACGCAGGTGGAAGGTGTAGACGGTGCCATCCTCGCTGACGTCCCAGCTCTCGGCGATAGCGGGAACCGCCGCGCCGTCGGCACCGTCTACACCTTCCACCTGCTTTGGCGCTGTCAAACAGGAATTTGCCGTCAAGGGGTTTCTGTCAGCTATTTCTATTAATTGCATAAAAACGGAAAAAATCGACATTTCATTTGTATAAAAAATGACGGCAATTTTTTGTGGCTTGAACGTATAGTACGGACAAAGTTTCACCAGCCACGTACATTTTCAATTTTTGTACGCACACTGTGGACGATAAGCCACGCTATGCGGAATGGTCAAATCTTAAGGGGCTTTTTCCTATAGGGAATTTACACATCTTTTCATGTGGACAGCGAAAAAATGCATTCCCCCATTGACTTCCGACCGATTGGTAGCTATAATAAAGGCAATCTGCCTAACATAGGAAAGGAGTCGTGCGTATGGATCGGGGCAACACAAAGCAGGAAATTCTGGAGGCATCCTTGGAGCTATTCTCCGTACAGGGATTTGAGGCCACCTCCATTTCTCAGATTGCCGAGGCTGTTGGCATCCGGAAGGCGTCGCTGTATAGTCATTTTGAAAGCAAGCAGGCGATTCTGGACGCGCTGGTGAAGCAGATTCTGGAGCAATATGCCCACCATTCCATTTTCGGGAAGGCAGACTGGGATACCGTGGATACAACGGCCATAACCTCTGATACCGCCGCCCAGATGATTCAAGGCCAAATCCGCTATATTCTCCACGATCCCCATATCCGCAAGGCTCGGAAAATGCTGGTGATCGAGCAATTCCAGAACCCGGAGCTGGCCAGGCTGCAAACCAAGCAGAATTACACCGATGTGATGCAATATTTCATTGGGCTGACGCAGCATCTGATTCGCCAAGGCATTCTGGCAGGCGATGACTTGGAAATGATGGCAGCGCAGCTCTGCCTGCCCATCACTGTGTGGATCAATCTGTGCGACCGGGAGCCGGAACGGGAGCCGGAGGTCATGGCACTGGTAGACAGGCACATCCGGCAGTTCTTCCGTCTCTACCAGCCGCAGGCAAAGACCTAAAGTCATATCGTACCGAAAGATAGGATCCCGGGTTGATGTTCAAAAAAGAAGAAAACGCAATCGCAAAAGCGTATTCGATAAAAAAACACCATGGAAGTCAAACATTTCCATGGTGTTTTGTGTGTAAGCAACACTTTCGGGAAAAGGGAAAGGCCCGGAGCGCATTGGCTCCAGGCCCTGCCTGGTGGTGACCCGCCGGAGATTCGAACTCCGGACCCACTGCTTAAAAGGCAGTTGCTCTGCCGACTGAGCTAGCGGATCAGATATGGCTGGGATGGCCGGATTTGAACCGACGAATGCCAGAGTCAAAGTCTGGTGCCTTACCGCTTGGCGACATCCCAATGTGGAGAGCGCCCTTTGATCGGACACACGGGGTATTATAACATGTCTTTCCCGTTTTGGCAATCCCTTTTTTTGAAATTTCCCGGGTTTTCACAGGGTATCCATCCAAATTTTCCCCACCGGGCGCTCACGCCGCCGCAAAAATGCCATGAAAAAACTCCCTCCGGAAAATAGGAGGGAGATATTTTCAGAGAAATCAAGCCAGCTTGTTCAGCTTCAAGGTCATGCTGCTCTTCTTGCGGGCAGCGTTGTTCTTGTGCAGAAGACCCTTGGTAACAGCCTGGTCAACCGCCTTGACGGCCTGCTTGTAAGCAGCCTCGGCATTGGCCTTGTCACCGGACACCACAGCGGCGTCGAACTTCTTCAAGTTGGTCTTGAGCGCAGACTTTTCAGCCTTGTTCTTCTCATAAGCGATCTTGGAAGAAATGACATCCTTCTTAGAGGACTTGATGTTGGGCATGGATTCCACCTCCTTCTTTTGTTATCCATACAGATTCACATTATAACGCCATTAAGGCGCAAAATCAACCCCCTTTTTTGAATTTTTTTGCGTTTCCAGCGTTGCTCCTTGGTTTTGGGGTTCTGTGTCGGCCACTGTTGAAACGGGACAGGCACCCCGTTTTGGGGAATTGTCCCCCATTTCTTAATTTATTTCGAAGACTGTTGCAAAGCTGCTTTTTTTGCGATATAATAGGAATTAACATAAGCTACCGATTGTATATTAAGGAGGAATCCCAATGAAACGAACGCTTCTGCATATGATGACGGCTGTGCTTTGTTTGGCCATGCTTCTGACTTTTGCTGCCTGTGGCAAGAAAACGGAGGATACCCCGGCAGTCCCCACTGGCACCGATCTTCCCTTGAACCTGGCCAGCTGGGAAATGATTCCCACCACTTGGAGCAGCCCCAACGGCGCAACCGTTACCCTGTCCGCCGTCCCCACCCGCTATGCCGATGGAGACTCCGCCCGGTTTGTGGTTCGGCTGGAGGGGGAGGAAGTTGCCAGTGTCCCCTGTTCCTTTGAAAACGGCCGCTATACCGCCTCCGCCGATCTGAACGCGGAGGACGGCTACTGCTATTACGTTGTCCTCACCTCCGGCAGCGGTGAAAGCCTGGAGGTCGCCGTGAATACGCCCGCGGAGCCTACCAACGACGCTTTGATCAACATGGCCACCGCGCTGAACGCCTACTGCAATGTGATGGTGGACAACTCCAGCTTCTCCAACGGTACACTAAGCATCACAGAGGGCAGTGCTCAGATTCAGCTCCCCCTGATAACCAATCCCGTTGAAACCATCATCTGTAAGGATGCCGTCCTGTCCTTCCAATACAATGGCGAAATAATCGACAAACAGACGCTGAAGCTGGGTGAGCCAGACGACGACCGCTGCTACACCCTGGATCTGTCCGGCTTGAACTTCTCCATTCACGTCACGGAGGACGACCAGCAGATTGCTCTGGTTCTGGATGTGACCCTCTCCAACGGTCAGACCCTCTCTGCCAATGGCGGCACCTGGTACTGCACCGGTGGCGAGCTTCTGCTGGGCGTTGGCTAATGCCCAAACATTTCACCTGCCTGTTCTCTGCCCGCTGTCCCACCTGGACAGCGGGCATTTCCCGTTTTTCCGCTCACTCCACGGTCGCATTCCGGGCGCTCTTCTGCGTGGAGGCTCTGTATTCCTTTTTCCCTAGCAGAATTTGAAAAACCTACTGTTTTTCTCGCTTTTTCCTGCTTTCCCTCCTGGAATAATTCTCATCCGGAAAGATTTTTGGAAGGTCTACACAATTTTCACAAATTTCTGCTTTCTGGGTTCTTTTTTATGTGAATACTATAAAAAGTTGTAAAAATTGAATTTTCAAGATTGATTTTGCCGGTCATTTGGCTTACAATAGGGGACGACCGGATTTTGGAAACATGGTTTTGCTGAGGTGATGCGGTTTTGCTGAATATTGTACTGGTGGAGCCGGAAATTCCCCAGAACTGTGGCAACATTGCCCGCACCTGTGCCGCGATTGGCGCGCGTCTGCATTTGATCCGTCCCCTGGGCTTTGACATTTCCGAAAAGGCGGTGCGCCGGGCGGGACTGGATTATTGGCATATGGTGCAGGTTTTCGACTATCCGAACCTCGCGGATTTCTTCGCCAAAAACGATGTGCGTCAAATGTGGTGCCTGTCCACCAAAGCGCCTCGATGCTACACCGAGGCAGCTTATCAGCCGGACTGCTACCTGTTTTTTGGCAAGGAAACCAAAGGGCTCCCCGAGGATTTTCTGGCTCAGCATTATGAAGAATGCGTCCGCATTCCCATGCGCCCCGATGCCCGGAGCTTGAACCTAAGCAATGCGGTGGCCATCACCGCCTATGAAGCCCTCCGGCAGCTTTCCTTCCCCGGTCTGCAAGATTATGGTAAAATGCGGGGGCAGCCCCGTATGAATATGGAGGATTGATTATGAACTACAATAAGAAGTCCATCGAAGACATCGACGTAGCCGGCAAGCGCGTGCTGTGCCGCTGCGACTTCAATGTTCCCACCAAGAACGGCGTCATCACGTCCGACAAGCGGATTGTGGCCGCTCTGCCCACCATCCAGTACCTCATCGCCCACAAGGCCAAGGTCATTCTGTGCTCCCACATGGGCAAGCCCAAGGGCGAGTGGAAGCCCGAGCTGAGCTTGAAGGTGGTTGCCGACCGTCTCAGCGAGCTGCTGGGCCAGAGCGTCATCATGGCCGCCGATGTGGTTGGCGAGGATGCCAAGGCCAAGGCTGCCGCGCTGGAAGATGGCCAGGTTATGCTGCTGGAGAATACCCGGTACATGAAGGGTGAGACCAAGAACGATCCCGAGCTGAGCAAGGAACTGGCTTCCATGGCGGACATCTTTGTCAACGACGCTTTCGGTACCGCCCACCGTGCCCACTCCTCTACCGCCGGCGTGGCTGACTACCTGCCCGCTGTCTGCGGCTACCTGGTACAGAAGGAAGTTTCCATCATGGGCAAGGCCCTGGCGGATCCCGAGCGTCCCTTCGTTGCCATCCTGGGCGGCGCCAAGGTCTCCGACAAGCTGAACGTGATCAACAACCTTTTGGAAAAGGTGGACACGCTGATCATTGGCGGCGGTATGGCTTATACCTTCCTGGCCGCCAAGGGCTACGCCGTTGGCAAATCCCTGCTGGACGAGAGCAAGATCGACTACTGCAAGGAAATGATGGCCAAGGCTGAGGCCAAGGGCGTCAAGCTGCTGCTGCCCATCGACACTGTGGTGGCCTCCGACTTCCCCAACCCCATCGACGGCCCCGTGGATGTGGAGACTGTGGCCGCTGACGCCATCCCCGCCGACAAGGAAGGCCTGGACATTGGTGAGAAGACCCGGGAACTGTTTGCCGACGCTGCCAAGAACGCTAAGACCGTGGTTTGGAACGGCCCCATGGGCGTGTTTGAGAACCCCACCCTGGCGAAAGGCACCATCGCCGTAGCCCAGGCCCTGGCCGACAGCAGCGCTGTCACCATCGTCGGCGGCGGCGACTCTGCTGCAGCCTGCGAGCAGCTGGGCTTTGCTGACAAGATCA
>CAYYGF010000128.1:0-6320 GCA_964471315.1 uncultured Oscillospiraceae bacterium
CGCGCAGCGAATCAAAAATATCGATGATTGCCAGTGGCAATCATAGCATAATTTTCACCCAATGGTGTATCCGATTATTGCCAGGCTGGCATACGAATTGTCAGAGGCCACTGGCCGCCAAGCTACAACTTGTCGCACTGCCAGTCAGCCCCATAAGCATTCCATTTTTATGGAATATCCGGATAAAGGATGCGTAGAGTCGCGTATCCTAAGGGAAAGGAAGCATCGGTTGACAATACGCGATGGGTGTTCTATCTTACAGCTTAGGAGGTGATACTATGGACGCGACGAAATTTGGATCCTTTGTTGCGGCAATGCGAAAGGAAAATCATATGACCCAAGCGGAGTTGGCAGCAAAAATAAACGTAACCGACAAAGCCGTAAGCAGATGGGAACGGGGATTGGGCTTTCCCGACATTCATTCCTTGGAGCCTTTGGCGGAAGCGTTAGGGGTTAGCATTCTGGAATTGGTGAAGTCGGAAAAAATTGTGGAAAGGGATATCCCCTGTGACAACGCCGATCGGATTGTCACAGATACGATCAAACTGGCAGAACATCAAAAACAGGTAGAACGGCAGCAAGAAAAACGCATGATTCGCATGACCATAGGCGTTGTAGCTATGCTATCGATTTTTGCGTTATTCATCGATTCTATTGGCTGGCGTATAGAAACCATCCTATTTACCAGTGTGGGCGTTGTTCTTCCGATCACAAGTATGCTCGCTTTTTTCGTTTTGCTGATCATAAGCCTTATTAAACGCATAAGAGGAAAAGCGTGTCAGCAGACTTTGATGGCTGCGTTCGTTTTTGCTGGCATCGTGGTTGCGGTATTTCTTGCTTTCTTTGTACTTTCGCTATTTGCATTCCCGGGACAGCGATGATACGAAAAAACGCCAAGTTCAATGCAACCAAATGGAAAATTTGTCGAGAAATAAAACGGAGAGGAGGCGTTTTCATGGAGGACGCACAGATCGTTTCTCTGTACTGGGAGCGCAGCGAGGACGCGATCCGGGAGACGGAGGTCAAATACGACCGCTACCTGACCAAGATCGCCTACAACATCCTGGCAAACGCGGAGGACAGCCGGGAAAGCGTCAACGATACATATCTCGCGGCCTGGAATTCCATGCCGCCCCACCGGCCCAGCATCCTTTCGGCCTACCTTGCCAAGCTGACCCGGCGAATCTCCATTGACCGGTTTCGCTACCGCACCCGGGACAAGCGGATGGGCTCGGAATACGCCCTGTCCCTCTGTGAGTTGGGCGACTGCGTCTCCGGAGGCGACACCACCCAGGAGATTGTCAACGTAAAACTTTTGGCGGACAGCATCGGGGTCTACCTCCGGCTGCAAAGTCAGGAGGCCCGGACAGTTTTCCTGGCCCGGTACTATTTTCTGGACTCTGTCCGGGAAATCGCCCTCAGCCAGGGCATGTCGGAAAGCAAGGTCAAAAGCCTGCTCTACCGCACCCGGCTGGGCTTGCGGGAATACCTGGAACAGGAGGGATTTGCCCTATGACTGCCGAACAGCTGCACGATGCCATTGGCTTGCTTCCCGCTGAGCTGGTGGCTGAGGCCGATGCTCTGCGCCAATCCAGGCCTCTGCGCCGCGGCCATTGGAAGCGCTATGCCGCCATGGCTGCCTGCTTTATCCTGGTGCTGGGCTGCGCCATGATGCTGCGCCTGGGCATGACCGCGAAAATGAGCCACACCGATGCCGTTATGGAGGCCGCCCCAGCGGAAATACCCGCCCTCCAGACTCCGGGAGCAAAGGCGGATTCCTCTGCCGTCACCGCCGCCGGAACAGCCCAAGATACCGGCAACGGGCAGCGTATGGATTCCGCGGATGCCACCGCGCTCCTGGAAACCGCCGCCGCGTCCAAAACGCCGGAGATTCTCTGCATCCCCACGCCGGCGAACCTGTCCGGAACCAAGTGTTATGCTTCCGGGCCAAAGATTACGCTGCTGTCCTCCCGAGAGGAGCTGGAGGCCTACCGGACAAAGTGGGAGGGGGCCTACCTGCTGGACGAGCTGACCGCCGCCTGCGAAAGCTTCGACGATGCCTGGTTCGGAGCCCGCGACCTGGTGCTCATCCCGGTGGATGCCGCCAGCGTGGCGGTTACGGAAATTCTCTCCCAGGAGGGCAACCTGGAAGTCCATCTGGCCGTGACCCACAGCGATTCCGACACCTCCTGGCTGATCCTTGTGGAGCCGGAGAAAGGAACCGTCTCCCGCGCAGAGGATGTCCGCCTGGTATTTACGGAAAACGGCGAATAACACAAAAACCCGGAAGGCGCTCCTTCCGGGTTTTTTCATGTTCCCTTGCCGCATTGCTCCCCAGCGTAAAGGGAGGACTTTGACTGGTGCGTTAACGATTATTTCGCACATTAACATCCAGGTAACGATTCGAGCAGTACCCAGGGGTGTAACGAATCCAGACCAGCCACATCACGAATTGTCCGCAGCCACTGGCCGCTACAGGGGGGCTTGCTTGATCTTGGCATAGCGCCGGGGATATTGCTTGGGAGTGGGGGCTACTTTCCGCAGGACGATCACCGCGTGAGCGGTGCCGTCAATGGGGAATTCCTTCATTTCCTCCAGCTTCAGCCCCAGAACCCGGATGGCCTTGGCGCACTCCGCCAGTTCCTCCCTGGCCGCCGCGCCTTTCATGGCCAGCACCGCGCCGCCCACTTTTACGTAGGGAGCCGTTAGCTCCAGCAGGATATTCAGCCGGGCCACCGCCCGGGAGGTGGCAAAATCGTAGGATTCCCGGCGGCTTACCACTGCTTCCTCTGCCCGGGCAGTGACGCATTCCGCCGGAATGCCCAGCTGGGGCAGGATTTCCTCCAGCCATTTCATCCGCTTACCCAGGCTGTCCAGCAATGTCACGCTGGCCTCCGGGCAGGCAATGGCCAGCGGCACCCCCGGAAACCCTGCGCCGCAGCCCACGTCAATGAGCCGCTTGCCCCGCAGGTCGGCGCAGGACAGCACCGTCAAGCTGTCCAGCAGGTGGAGCTTCGCCACCTGGGTATCCTCGGTGATGGCGGTGAGGTTCATCACCTCGTTCTGCTTCACCACCGCATGTCCGAACGCGCACAGCTTGTCCCGCGCCGCCTCCGGCAGATTCAGCCCCAGCAGGGGCAGGCCTTCGTCCAATGTTTTTCTCATCATAAGCCTTACCTTGCGTTGACGATGCCGCTTAAGTCCACTTGCGTCTCGTCATAGGGGTCAAAGGGGGACTCCTCCACGGTGATGGAGGGCAGCACCACGGTCTGGATGTGCCAGTTCACCAGCAGGTCGCAGACCTCGCCGTAGGAGGCGATGCCGCTTTCGTCCCCGCTGACCTTCAGATAGGTGTCGTTGACGGTGTCGGCAAAATTCGCCTTGGCGTTGTCCCGGTGGGAGTTGAAGAAGCTGCTGTAGGCGTTCATGTCATAGCGCAGCTTCTCGCTGATGCCGTCGCTGACCCGGGCTGCGGCCGCTGCGGCAGACTGGGAGTTCACGCTGCTCAAGGCGCTGTAGCAGTACCGGAATGCCATGAAGTAGGCGGAATACTGAAATTGCGGGTCAGAATGGACGGAGCAGGCCAAAAACGCCGCGAAATTGGCATCCCGCTCCGGGGCGATGCACATCCGGTGGGCCATCTCGTGGGCCATGGTAAAGGGCAGCGTCACATCCGGGATCTGGGGATTCACGCAGGCCTCGCCAGTGATGCCGAAGGTCACCCCGGTGATGCCCATGGAGGTATACATATCCGCCCAGCCCAGTTTCTTTACCGGCAAGGTGGAGCCAGCAAAAATGGGATAATGGTACGCATACGTTAAAGTTTGGAAGCCTTCCCCGGCGTTCTGGGCCAGGTTCTCAAAATCCGCGAAATCCACGTTCCCCTGGGCATCCCGATTAACACGGGCGGCCAGATCATTGGCCTTGTCCCGGTAAAATTCCGTTGCCTCGGTCAATTCCTCCAAATTGTAGCTGGACACCTCCAGACGCATATCGTCTGCCAGGCTGCCCGCGTAATAGTTCAGTCCCCACATGAGGGTATGGAGCAGAAAAATGCCGGAGAACACCGCCGCCACCCAGCCCAGCCACTGAATAGGGTTCCATTTCAGCACCACCATCAGCACGAAGCTGGCTAAGATCAGCACCCCCAGCGCCACCGCCAGAAGCTGCCACACGGGGAAGTCCACCGGGGCTGTCCACTCGGCCAGGATGCCTTGAAGCGTGCGGATCACATACGGATAGACCATATCCACCAAAGTGGCAAACCGCTGTCCAAACTGCATCAGCACCCAGGTAATGGCACCCAGGATGGCCGCGATGAGATAGCCGAACCAATATTTCAAAGGAAACGCCTCCTTTAATACTATTTCCTAATTAAAATCTTTCATTTTCATTAGGAAGACACCGCCTTTCGGCGTTGTCGTATCGATAGAAAATCATGGATACCCGTCTCATTGTGATCTTCCCATCAAAAACTTCCATTCTTGCGAATGAAAGTTTTTAATTGAATATCAGTATAAGCGCAGAATCATTCATTTTCTTAGTATAACACAGTTTCCGCCGCTTGTCTCCCCCCAAATTCTTAATTTTTCGTAAAGCAGATGCCATGTCAAAGAATCTTTGCTTGCCTTTTCCCTGCCGCTATCCTATACTGTTTTGGGAAAGGCAGGGATTTGTATGCGAGACATTGGTAAAAATATCCGCACTCTTCGGGAGAAAGCCGGGCTGACCCAGGAGGCCCTTGCGGAGCAATTATTCGTCACACGCCAAACGGTATCCAACTACGAAAACGGCCGCACCCGTCCGGATCTGGACATGCTCCTGGCCATCGCCGACGTACTCCACGGGGAGGTGACGGATCTTCTGTACGGCATTCCCACCCCGCCGGATCGAAAACGCCTGCTGCGCGGCCTTGTGACCGGCGGCGTTATCTCCCTGGCGCTGATTTCCCTGGTGGTCATTTTGACTCCAACCGCACTGGAACGGTTTCGCAGACAGTACGATATGGCCCTCCTTCAAACGCTGCGGCTGCTGGCGGCGCCTGCCGGATTTCTCGCCTTGGGCTGGACGCTGATGCAGCTTGCCATTGTCCTGGGGGTGAAACCGCCCAGGAAGTCCTGGTGCAGAGCCGTCAGAAACGGTTTGCTGGCAAATTTGGTACTTTTCGCTGTCATTGTGCTTCCCTTTTTTGGATGGCAGCTGTGGTGCTCCTGGCACGTGTGGCGATTCGGGGAAGTGCAGTCCTCCTTCCCGATGATTCCGGTTTATCAGCAGCTACTGCTTTGGGCTGTCCAAATCACCAGGGCGTATACGACTACTTGTTTCGCCTGCCTGCCCTATGGCGCGGCGATACGCTATTTCTGGGATTCCCATTGACGTACAAAACCGCCCCCGAACAGTCGGAGGCGGTTTGCGCATTATTTCGCGTATTCCACAGCCTTGGTTTCCCGGATGACGTTGACCTTGATCTGGCCGGGGTATTCCAGCTCGGCTTCGATCTTCTTGGCAATGTCCCGGGCCAGCAGGATCATGTTGTCCTCGGTGACCACCTCGGGCTTGACCATAATCCGAACCTCCCGGCCTGCCTGGATGGCGTAGGCCTTGTCCACGCCGGGATAGGAGCCGGTGAGCTCCTCCAGCTTTTGCAGGCGGCGGATATAGTTCTCCACGTTCTCGCGGCGGGCGCCGGGCCGGGCGGCGGACACAGCGTCGGCTGCCTGAACCAGCACGGCGATGACGGTTTTCGGCTCCACATCGCCGTGGTGGGCCTCGATGGCGTTGACGATGACGGGATTTTCCTTGTACTTCCGGGCCAGATCCGCGCCCAGCTGCACATGGCTGCCCTCCACCTCGTGGTCAATGGACTTGCCCAGGTCATGCAGAAGGCCGGCCCGCTTGGCCATAGCCACATCCACACCCAGCTCCGCGGCCATCAGCCCTGCGATATGAGCCACCTCAATGGAGTGGTTCAGCACGTTCTGGCCGTAAGAGGTGCGGTACTTCTGGCGGCCCAGAATCTTGATCAGTTCGGGGTTCAGGTTGTGGACGCCGGTTTCGTAGCAGGCCCGCTCGCCCTCTTCCTTGATGGTGCGGTCTACTTCCTTCCGGGCCTTCTCCACCATGTCCTCGATGCGGGTGGGATGGATTCTGCCGTCCACGATCAGCTTCTCCAGCGCCAGCCGGGCAACCTCCCGGCGGACGGGGTCGAAGCTGGAAACGGTGATGGCCTCCGGGGTGTCGTCGATAATGAGGTCAACACCGGTGATGGTTTCCAGGGTGCGGATGTTCCGGCCCTCCCGGCCGATGATCCGGCCCTTCAT
>CAYYGF010000129.1:0-6306 GCA_964471315.1 uncultured Oscillospiraceae bacterium
GACCACCGGACAGAGCCTTGGGCTTACGGCCCAGGTACTGGGTGATGTCCAGGATCTCAGCAGCTTCCTTGACCTTCTTGTCGATCTCGTCCTTGGGAGTGTGGCGCAGCTTCAGAGCGAAGGCCATGTTCTCGTAGACGGTCATGTGGGGGTACAGAGCGTAGTTCTGGAAGACCATGGCGATGTCACGATCCTTGGGGGCCACGTCGTTGACCAGACGGTCGCCGATGTACAGCTCGCCCTCGGAGATCTCTTCCAGGCCGGCAATCATACGCAGCGTGGTGGACTTGCCGCAGCCGGAGGGGCCGACCAGGACGATGAATTCCTTGTCCGCGATCTCCAGGTTGAACTCCTGAACCGCCACAACACCCTTGTCCGTGATCTGCAGGTTGGTCTTCTTCTCAGGCTCGCCCTTCTTCTTTTTCTTTGCGTCGTCGCCGCTGTAGGGGTAGATCTTCTTTACGTTCTTTAGGGTCAAACTTGCCATACTGTTTTGACGCGAAACGCACCTACCATTTTCGCATGCGTTCTCACTTCCGAAAGGTAACATTCCGGGAGCATTACGACAGGTCTCCACACTGCCGTACCGTGCGTCAGACGGGTTTATCCTCCTTTAATTTAGCGGTATTATACCTATTGTGTGGAGTAGGCATAATCCACCTGGATAAACTCATGATACCACATATCACACGCAGGTGCAATGGTGGGTTTCTACAGTTTTTTCTGTATAAATTTAGGCATTTTGCCCGGATTCCAGGGTTTATCCCAAGCGATATCCATCCCCCTGCTTTTCCAGCGCGGAGCCGTAGTAGGCCGTCATAGCCTGCTCCAGATACAGCGCGTCGGCAACCGCCGCCGTCTCGTAGCTGCTGTGCATGGCCAATTGGGCCAGGCCGATATCCACCGTGGGAACGCTGACGTGGGCCAGGGAGATTCTGCCCAGGGTGGAGCCGCCGGGCAGATCCGCCCGGTTATAGTAGCTCTGCACCGGCACCCCCGCTTTGGCGCAGACCTTACGGAAAATGGCAGCCGCTACCCCATCGGTGCAGTAGCTCAGGTTGGCGTTGTGCTTGAGCACGATGCCGCCCCCCAGCGCCGGAGCGTTGGAAGGGTCGGCAAACTCCGGATGGTTGGGATGGATCGCGTGAGCGTTGTCCGCGGACACCAGGAAGGACTGGGCCAGCAGCTGCTGCAAGCTTTGGCCCTGGGACTGACAGATCCGGGTCAGCGCATCCGTCAGCAGGGTGGAACCCGCGCCTTGCACGCTGCCGGAGCCGACCTCCTCGCTGTCGAACACGCACAGCACCGGAATCGCCCGGCTTTCCCCGGCGTTTAGGAATCCCTGGGCGCAGCCCCAGACGCATTCCAGGTCGTCCAGCGCCGGGGCGGAGAGATATTCCTCCCCCACCCCCCAGATGCTGGCCTTCTGCCGCAGGTACAAATACAAATCGTGCCCCAGGATCTTGCCCCCGGCCTCCTGTTCCAGCAGTGCCTCCAGCCGTCCGGCGGCGTCCTTCCCCCCAACCAGCGGGATGGTATCCACCGCGGGATTCCACTTGTAGCCGTCGTTGACCTGGCGGTTCATGTGGATGGCCACGTTGGGAATCAGCAGCAGATCCCGGTCGATATCCACCAGCCTGGTTTCGATGCCGTCGCCGGTGTCTACCGCCACCCGTCCGGCCAGTGAAAGGGGCCTATCCAGCCAGGTGGAAAGAATCATCCCGCCGTAGCGCTCCACCGCCGCCCGGAGATAGGTTCCGGACAGCTCATAATTCTCCTTCAGCTTGAAGCAGGGCCGGTCGCAGTGGCTGGCGCTCATCACAAAGCCGGTGGGATTTCCTTGGGGAATCCGAAATGCGATCACCGCCGTACCGCCCCGGGTTACATAGTATTTTCCGCCGGGCGTCAGCGTCCAGACATTCTGCTCCTCCAAGGGGGAATACCCCGCCTGGTTCAGCTGCTCCACAATGGCGTTTTGCGCGTGATAGACGCTGTGGGACGCGTCCAAAAAGCCGCAAAGCGCGTCGATCCGTTTGTCCATGAAAGTAACCTCCGAAAAATAGTTTCCTGCTTATTTTACACAGGCAGCACGCCGCCGTCAACCGGCTGCCTTGCTGTCGAATTTTGTCGAATTATGGAGAAATGAGGGAAATTCACCGAGAATTGCAAGAAAAACGTCATTTTCACACGAGCGAAAATTTACAAATCACCTTGCAAAAAGAAGCACTTCGTGCTATGCTTTATTTGTCGCACACGGCCCCTTCGCCGTGGCTTGGGGAGAATCTATCATGACAGGAGAGGAATGTATGGAACACACGACAACAGTATTCATCGCCGACAGCGCGGAAGATTTCTGCACCGGTCTGACCACCGCGCTGCAGCGTGCCGACGGTTTTCTTGTAGTGGGAACGGCCAATGATGGGGAACAGGCCATCCGCATGATCGAGGAAAAGAAGCCCGAGATTCTGGTACTGGATCTGATGCTGGCCAAGAAGGACGGCATCGGCGTACTCAAAAGCATCGCGGGTATGGAGCGCCGTCCCATGACACTGGCAACCTCCGTTTTTGTAACAGATTATGTATCCACGGCGGCAGCAAACTTAGGGGTTCGGTACCTAATGCTGAAACCCTGCGATATGACGGCACTGGTAGAGCGGCTGGAAGAGATCCGGGGTGGGGAGAGCCTCCGGTTTCCCGAAAAACGCCGCCCGGACAAAAACAGCATCGAGTCCATGGTCACCAACATCATCCACGAAATCGGCGTCCCTGCCCATATCAAGGGCTACCAGTACCTGCGGGAGGCCATCATCATCGCGGTAAACGATATGGACGTGATTAACGCCATCACCAAGGTGCTCTATCCCCAGGTAGCCAAGAACTTCGGCACCACGCCAAGCAGAGTGGAGCGTGCCATTCGCCACGCCATCGAGGTCGCCTGGGATCGGGGCGATCTGGACACTCTGCAAAGGTTCTTCGGCTACACAGTAAGCAACACCAAGGGCAAGCCCACCAATTCGGAATTCATCGCCCTGATCGCGGACAAGCTCCAGCTTCAGCTCAAAGGACAGAACGTGGCCCAATTCTGATTGGGCCACAACGGGTTTTCGGGTTTTTTATTTGGCTGGTCGATGCAATGAAGATGTGATTGATAGGTATAAAATTCGGTTTTCATACCGATGAACTTTTTTCGTTGTACCAATGAATACTCCTGCTTTATTGGGTAGAATTTACCCCAATGAACAGGAGTATTTTTTGTATGAAAAATTTGGATTTTGAGTGGCTTACCGATGAATTTATGCTTTATTGCCGTAGCACCCAATTGCGTGAAAAAACCATGAGCAGCTATGAACAAACCCTCCATCTTTTCGGTCGTTGGCTGTCGGATGAACTGAAGATTTACACCGTGGATAAAATCACAGAGAACGTAATCCGCAAGTACATTGACGATCTGATGGTGCGTGGAAAGTACACCTTCTACGTCAATGATCTTTCCAAGAAAAAGAATTGCCCTGACCGCAGAAGGGACTACCGCAAACCTGTCAGCGTTACCACCATCAACAATTACATCCGAAACATCCGTGTGTTCTTTAATTGGATGGAGCGGGAATATATCATTCGTAAGAATCCTATGAAGCGCATCCGGCAGCTGAAGTATAACCGACAGTCGAAAGTCTTCCTCTCTGACGAGGATCTGAAGAAATTCCTGTCCAAGTTCGATAAGTCCTATTTCACCGAACACCGGGATTATGTGATGATAATGCTAATGCTGGACAGCGGAATGCGGCTCGGTGAATGCTCCACTGTTCTGGTGACGGATTTGGAACTTGCCCGGAAGCGGATCAATCTCAGAGCAGAAGAAACCAAAGGCAGGAAAGACAGAACAGTATACTTCTCTCCTAAGACTGAAACAATTATCCGGCGTTGGCTGCAATTTAAGGACAGGTATGTGGAGAGTGACTACCTCTTCCCAATTAAGGAACACGGCGGCTCCATTGGTGTGGGTAACTTTGAAAGCAATTTCAAGAAATACATACTGCGTGCCGGATTGAATGAAGAGTACACGCCCCATTGTCTGAGAAACAATTTTGCCAAAAGATGCCTGATGAACGGCATGGATATTTTTACCCTCAGTAAGATCCTCGGACATTCCAGCGTAGAGGTCACAGAACAGGCGTATTTGGATCTAACCGATGAGGACATCAGCAAGCAGTACCACAGAGCCAGCCCGCTCAGTAATTTTTGAATGTTAATATTCAACTTTCTAACAACTTCATAAGCAAAAAGGAGTAAGAATCAAAGGTAACGTTGCCATGAAAACGTGGAAAGGTTATGGTATTGCATTTTGTGTTGGTACATTACTCTTTGATTATTTGAAAGATAAGCTGGCCTCTGCAAATTTGCCTGATCTGAAAGAGTACAACTGGACTCTGGCTATTCTTGGAATTAAGGAAGACACCACCGCACCTATCACTCCTGGCCCGGTACCAATTACTGTTGATGAAACAAGAATGCTTTTCACCAATTACCAGACGTTTGTACAGGCCCTTATCAACCAGGGAGAACCTTCTTTGAATGCTTTCAAAGGAGAGTTCATCTCAATGATACCTTCGGCGTAAAAAACTCTCATTCTACTCTTGGCGTTCATCATTTTTATATCCCCCATCAAAATATTGTCAGTCGGTTATTCTTCTATATGGAATCAAGCGGCTACCAGTTCGTCGCACTGCTTGTGGAAATCAGTAATAGCCGGGAAGGTCTTCAGGAACCACTTCTTCATGTCACCGTAGGTGTAAGGCTCCACCAGATTAGCCTTAGCTTCTTCGGACAGTCCCCGGAGGTTCTGGTACTCAGCCATGATAGACTTCTCTGCATTGTCGTGGTTCTTGATGTAATTCTCCATGAAGTCGTAGGTCAGGCCCTTGAAGGTATCCTTCTTGCCGGAGGTCTTACGGGTGATGGTAACGACCTTGAAGTTGGGGTAATCCCGGCGGGCTTCCTGGAGGTTTCTGTACTCCTGGGTACCAAACTTCCGAGCGGCGGCAGCAAACTTTTTAGTCATCTCAATAGCCATTTTCTTTTCGTTGATATACATACTGATTTCCTCCAAATATTATATTTTTTATTCGTTTTAGAAGGTTTTTTGTTCCCCTCTTTTGTGATTTCATTATATCACGAAAACACCATAATCGGTCGTTTTTAACTGACCAGTTATCCCTGAACAGGCAAGGTTTCCGGGAGCAAAATGCCCGTTTTTACCACCGTTGTGGCGGCTCTCCAACTTGCCTCAGAGCGTCATTTCCGGAAGCTACAGAGCAACACTTCCGCAAGAAAAAAGGCCATCACGAAGCCTCTGGAAGCGTCGAAAACCCATCGTATCATAGACTCCGATCCGGTGGGTTTTACATAAAAGAATGATGTTATAAAGTTGTTTGAATCCATTTATAATCTTGCTTGCTTCTGGAATCGAAGATGTAAAAAAGATGTTTATTTCTAATTATTTTTTTGAGTAGGAGCAGTTTTTGATTTTACAAAAAGCTCCTGGAAATTGGCAGTGATCCTCATTTGTGTATAGCTTTGGATTTACTGAACAGTTTCTGTTCCAAAAGTTCCAAAAAATCTTTTTTCAAGTATTCATTGGTATGAAACTTGACTTAAAAATCAGGATTTATTATAATAGTGCTACAAGCCCGATGAAGGAAGGAAACACCGGGCAACGAAGAAAGCTATCAATTCTCTACAAAAAGCCTGCCAAACAGACCCCTTCCGGAAGCCCTCTGGTGGGCCGTCAGGCACACCATCAACGCCATCACCAAGGTGCTCTATCCCCAGGTAGCCAAGAACTTCGGCACCACGCCAAGCAGAGTGGAGCGTGCCATTCGCCACGCCATCGAGGTCGCCTGGGATCGGGGCGATCTGGACACTCTGCAAAGGTTCTTCGGCTACACAGTAAGCAACACCAAGGGCAAGCCCACCAATTCGGAATTCATCGCCCTGATCGCGGACAAGCTCCAGCTTCAGCTCAAAGGACAGAACGTGGCCCAATTCTGATTGGGGCGCAACGGGTTTCCGTTTTTCTTTTTGACTTGCCGAACCTATGAACACCATGAAAGTCAATATGGAAAATCACCTTTGAAAGCTATGAATTGCATTTTTTGAGCCTATGAACACTCCTGATCTATTGGGTATTTTAGACCTATGAAGATCAGGGGTGTTTTGTCGTGATTTGTTTGGATTTTGATTGGCAGATCGATGTATAATGGTCCCCAAGAAATAGACCACCTCTTCCAAATGAATCGTGAACATGGT
>CAYYGF010000130.1:0-6263 GCA_964471315.1 uncultured Oscillospiraceae bacterium
GCGAAGCCGGTCTGACGGCAGGCGTAGACGTCGGAGTGGTCACCGAAGATGTTCAAGGACTGAGCGGCGACGGTACGGGCGGAAACATGGAACACTGCGGGCAGTAGCTCGCCGGCGATCTTGTACATGTTGGGGATCATCAGCAGCAGGCCCTGGGAAGCGGTGTAGGTGGTGGTCAGAGCACCGGCGGCCAGAGAACCGTGAACGGTACCGGCGGCACCAGCCTCGGACTGCATTTCAACAACCTTGACAGTATTGCCAAAGATGTTCTTACGGCCGGCAGCGGACCACTGGTCCACGTTGTCAGCCATGGGGCTGGAAGGGGTGATGGGGTAAATGCCAGCGACCTCAGTAAAGGCGTAGCTGACGTGGGCGGCAGCAGTATTGCCGTCCATGGTTTTAAATTTTCTTGCCAAAACGAAATACCTCCTAAAGTATTCAATTTTTGTCGCGTATATCATAGCACTTCCTGGCTGATTTGTAAAGTCATGAAACGACTGTGTTGTGAAATTTTTATTCTTTTTAACAAGAATCTTACAGGAAAACTGTACACCTTGTAAAAAGGCTGTCTGGCATGGGAATAACACAAAATCGTTGGTGTTTTTTCCATTGACGCGGTAGAATAAATTCGATATACTATAGAAACTAAGGAGAGGATAGCCATGATCTGCAGCGTAAAGACACTTGGTATTTCGGGCATTCAAGGCAGCCTGGTCACGGCGGAATGCTATATTTCCAGCGGTCTGCCGGGCTTTGATATTGTGGGTCTTCCGGACGCGGCTGTGAAGGAGGCCCGGGATCGGGTGCGGGCCGCGGCGAAAAGCAGCGGCATGCGGTTCCCGGTGGGCCGAATCACGGTGAATCTGGCCCCGGCCAGTCAGAAAAAGGCCGGTACCCATTACGACCTGCCCATTTTAATCAGTATTTTGGCAGCATCTGGCAGTGTTCGCCGTCCCAAGTCCACCAGTGCATTTTTGGGAGAGGTGAGCCTGGACGGCCAGATCCGCCCCATTTCCGGGGTGCTGCCCATGGCTCTGGCGGCGAAGCGGGAGGGAATTGAGACGCTGTTTGTTCCCGCCCAGAACGCGGCGGAGGCCACGCTTGCCCGGGGGCCTGCGGTAATTCCCGTGCAGTCGGTGGCCCAGCTGGCGGGAGGCTTGAACGGGGAGCTTCCGCTGGAGGAGGAGCCTTTGTGGATTCCTGTGAAGGAGGAAGCTGCCGGGCTGGATTTCAAGGATGTGCTGGGCCAGGAGAATGTGAAACGGGCTTTGGAGGTCGCGGCGGCGGGCAGTCATAACGTTCTGCTCATTGGCCCGCCCGGCTCCGGCAAAAGCATGCTCAGCAAGCGCCTGCCCTCGATTCTGCCGGACATGACCTGGGAGGAATCCTTGGAGGTCAGCGGTGTGTATTCCGTCATGGGCCTGCTCACAGCCAAATACCCCCTGGTGACCCGGCGGCCCTTCCGTGCGCCCCACCACACCGTGTCCAACGCGGGCCTAGCCGGCGGCGGCAGCAATCCCAAGCCGGGGGAGATCTCTCTGGCCCACAAGGGTGTGCTGTTCCTGGACGAGATGCCGGAATTCCGAAAGGATACCCTGGATCTGATGCGCCAGCCCCTGGAGGATGGGAAGGTCACCATCTCCCGGGTTTCCGGGGCGGTGACATACCCGGCGGAATTTATGCTGGTTTGCGCCATGAATCCCTGCAAATGCGGCTGGTATGGGGATCCTTCCGGCCGCTGCCGGTGTTCTGACCGGGAGGTGGAGAGCTACCGCAGCCGGATTTCCGGGCCGCTGCTTGACCGGATCGACATTGTGGTGGAGGTTCCGGCGGTGCATTTTGAGGATCTGCGCACCCGGGCGGAGGCGGAACCCTCTGCATCGGTGCGCCAGAGGGTCAACGCCGCCCGGCAGGTGCAGGTGGAACGCTTCGGCTCCGGCGGTATGTGCAACGCCCGGATGGGCCCGGAGGAAATGCGCCGTTACTGCCGCCTCAGCGAGGAAAGCGCCGCCTTGATGAAGAACGCCTTTGAAGCCATGGGCCTGACGGCAAGAAGCTATGACCGGATTTTAAAGGTCGCCCGCACCGTGGCCGACCTGGACGGCAGCGAAGAGATACAGCCCCAGCACATCGCCGAGGCCATCCAGTACCGGGCGGTGAATTTGGGGAACCGCTAAGAACCATTGAAAAAGAGGTAAGCAAATGAAAGAAATTTTTCTGTTAAAGCTGGGCGAGATCGTCCTAAAGGGCGCAAATAAGCGCCAGTTTGAAAACCGTCTGCGGCAGAATGTCCGCCGCCGGATGAAGCGCTATGGCAATTTTGATGTGTATATCATGCAGTCCACCGTCTATGTGGAGCCCATGGACGAGGAAGCGGATGTGGACGGAGCCTGGGAGGCCTGCCGCTCTATTTTCGGCGTGGTGAGCCTGTGCCGCTGCCGCCCCTGTGAAAAGGATCTGGATGCCATTTTCGCCGCTATTGAGAATTATCTGGGAGACGACCTGGACTGCGCGGCGTCCTTCAAGGTGGAGTCCAAGCGCTCGGACAAGCGCTTCCCCTTGACCTCCATCCAGCTTTCCCAGGAGATCGGCGGCCGTCTGGCGGAAGCCCATCCCGGTGTTACGGTGGATGTGCACCATCCGGAATACACGGTCTATGTGGAGGTACGGGACTTCTCCGCCTATGTCCACGGCCCCGCCGAGCCTGGGGCGGGGGGCCTGCCCACCGGTGTGGGGGGACGGGCCATGTGTCTGCTGTCCGGCGGCATTGATTCTCCCGTGGCGGCTTATATGATCGCCAAGCGGGGCGTGGAGGTGGAGGCGGTGCACTTCTTCTCCTATCCCTATACCTCCCAGCTTGCCAAGGACAAGGTGGTGGAGCTGGCCCGTTTGGTGACCCGGTATTCCGGGAAGATGACCGTCAATGTGGTGTCCTTCACCGAAATCCAGGAGGCCATCCGGGACAACTGCCCGGAGGAATTCTTCACCCTCATCATGCGCCGGTTCATGATGGAGATCGCCCAGCGGATCGCCCAGCGGGACGGCTGCGGCGCGCTGATCACGGGAGAAAACCTGGGCCAGGTGGCATCCCAGACCATGGAGGCCATGACCGTCACCGGCGCGGTGGTGGATATTCCCATTTTCATGCCTTTGGTTGGCATGGACAAGGAGGAAATCATCACCATCGCCCGGAAGATCGGCACTCTGGAGACCTCCATTTTGCCCTATGAGGACTGCTGCACCGTCTTTACCCCCAAGCATCCCAAGACCAAGCCCACCCTGGGCCAGGTGCTCCACGCGGAAAGCAAACTGGACCGGGAGACCCTGATCCAGCGGGCACTGGAAAGCGTGGAGAAGATCAAGGTGTCTTACCATGAGGAAAGCCTGCTGTGATGTCCTGAAGGCGCTAAAGGGCAAGACCCTGGTCACAGCCGAAAGCCTGACCGGCGGCGGCATCGGCGCGGCGCTCACCGCTGTTCCCGGCAGCAGCGAGGTTTATAAAGGCGGCGTGATCTGCTATACCAACTGGGTCAAGGAGCACGTTTTGGGGGTTCCCGGCGAGGTGCTGTCGAAATACGGCGCGGTTTCCCAGTGGACAGCGGGGTATCTGGTCTCCGGCGTTCGCAAGCTGCTGGAAGCGGATGTGGCAGTGGCGGTCACCGGGCTTGCGGGGCCGGGAGGGGACGAATTCGGCCATCCGGTGGGTACGGTATTTGTCGGCTATAAGGACAACCGTACCACGAAGGTGGTTGCCTGCCAGTTTTCCGGCAGCCGGGAGGAAATCCGGGAGCAGACCATTGAAACGGCACTGCAACTGATTTTGGAATGCAATCAAGACTGACAAAAACATCGGGAGGATGCTTGCCATCCTCCCGATGTCATTATGATGGGATCAAACCAAGGTTCATTTTCCACCGCAGCACCCGCCCAGCGGCGGCGTTCAGGGTGTCCATATCAATTCGCCCCTCCAGCACGGCGGCCAGAACCGCTTCATACTGCGCGGCGTAATCTGTGGAGCACAGCATATCGTTCCCCGCAAGCACCGCCAGAACCGCTGCTTCCCCAGACCCGTATTGGTCTGTAATGGCCTGCATCACCAGATCATCTGTGAGAATGACGCCCTCAAACCCCATTTCCTCCCGGAGATATTGATGTACGGCAGGGGAGAGGGAAGCGGGCAGACTGGGGTCGAAGGCCTCCACAATGGTGTGGCTCACCAAAATGCCGTCGCATCCGGCACCGATTCCGGCGGCGAAGGGAAGCAGATCCCGCTGGGTGAATTCCTCCAGGGAACGGCTGTCGATGGCAATGCCGGTGTGGGTGTCGGCGTTGTTGCCGTAGCCGGGGAAGTGCTTTAAAACGCTGCCAATACTGTAGGCATCCATCGTCCGCACGGTAATGGCCACAAAATCCGAGGTGGTCTGGACATCCTGCCCCAGAGAGCGGGCGTAAAGAAAAGCGCTGGGATCATCGGCCATGTCGCACACCGGCCCCAGATTGACCTGGATACCAAGGGAGGACAAAAGCTGACATTTTTCCTCCTCCATGGTGAGCGCCAGATCCAATCCCCCCTGGGCAAAGGTATTCCGGGGGGAGGGGAAGGGGCTGGAACGGAAGGCGGGATAGCGGCTGATCCGGGTGACGGTACCGCCCTCCTCATCCACCGCCAGAAGCAGGGGGATTTTGGCGGCGGCCTGGTAGGCTGCGGCGGTTTCCCGGAAGGAGTCCGGGGTCTGATTCTCAAAATCCTGGGCAAACAGCACCAAACCGCCCAAATGATAGCTTTCGATATCCGAAAGCGCGGTCTGGTCATTGCACCGGGCCAGAAAAAGCTGCCCCACCCGTTCCTCCAGAGACATCCCGTTGAGCATCAGCCGCACCGGATCCGGCGCTTCTGTGGGAGCCGGTTCCGTCTCGGTGGGAGCAGGCTCCGTCATGGCTGTCTCAACCACAGGCTCCGGGACGGTTGTTTCCACAGGCGCGGCGGCGCAGCCGGACAGCAGCAAGATAGAAAGAAAAAAGACAAGTCTTTTCATCGGTTTCACCTCGGGCGTATTTTAGCACGGGCCCAAAAGATTGTCAACAAAAGCAGAAATTCGCCCCCCGCAGCAGCGGAGGGCGAAGGATTACAGCACATGTCCGATCAGATACCACAGAACCAACAGCACGATTGCCAAGGGAATATAGGCAGCCAGGGCGGCTGAGGTGATGCAGATCACGGTGTAGCCGAAGAATTCCAGCAGGTACACCACGGCGCACAGAATTGCGGTGGAGAACACGGCCTTACTCAACTGCTTGCCGATGACGTTGGAAAAGAAGAAGGTATACATGGCTCCCAGGAAGGGATTGGCAATGGAGATCACCAGCCCCAGAACCAGGCTGGCAATGCCGGACAGTAGAAAAACGGCCAGGATAATCAGCAGAACCGTTGGCGCGTAAGCTGCCAGCAGCTCCGGAACATAGATGCGGACGGCCCAGCGAACCAGCAGGTGCAGCCCCATGGACGCAATCACCGAGCAAAACCGAAGCAGATACCACCCAATGGCGCTTTTGCCCTGGGGAATGAGGGTGTCCAGCAGATTGACCAGGAAGGCCAGAATAACGAGAGAGAGTATCTCACTGCAAAGCGCGGGGAAGGCGGCATCGGCTATGGGGAATACGATCAAATACTCCCCGGCGAAGGTTACAAAGGGCAGGGGAGACAGCAGCAGCTCCAGATTCCAGGGCTTGAAGGTATAGACCACAATGGTCACGGCGTAGACAAACAGAATGCCCATCACGGAGGACAAGGAACGGTTTAAGCTGGAACGCTTTCCCAGCACCACCCGTCCCAGAACACCCAGGATCAAGGAAGCCGCGGCGAAGTACAGAAGAAACAGCGCGGAGGAAAAGGGGTCAATCTCCGCAGGAATATAGGACGAGGCGTGCTTGATTACGTTGGCCAGCTCGTCGGGAAAATAGGCAACGGCACCTGCTACGGCCTGGCTCAGATTTTCCGGCAGGAGATCCGTGATCGCGGACAGGGGAAGCTCAAAATCCATAGGGTTCCTTTCCGGTAAGCGCAAAGACCTGGATACAGGGCAATACCCATGTCTCTACGCTGACCTGGTGGGATGAGAAAGCCGCCGCCAGGAATGGCGGCGGCACAGCTTTTGGGGGAGATAATTACTTGATCTCGGCCTCGGCGCCAGCTTCCTTCAGCTCGGCGACCAGCTTCTCGGCATCTTCCTTGGAGATGGCTTCCTTCAGGGTCTTGGGGCAGT
>CAYYGF010000131.1:0-6238 GCA_964471315.1 uncultured Oscillospiraceae bacterium
GTTCCGTCCCGGCCAGGAGACGCTGATCGACGGCGTCCTGTCCGGCCGGGATGTGTTTGGGATCATGCCCACCGGTGGCGGAAAAAGCATGTGCTACCAGATCCCGGCGCTGCTTCTGCCGGGGATCACCCTGGTGGTATCGCCGCTGATTTCGCTGATGCGGGATCAAGTTATGACCTTGAAGGCAGCGGGCGTGCCCGCCGCCTATCTCAACAGCACCTTATCCTACCAGCAGCTTCAGGCGGTTTACCGCAATCTGCTGGCAGGACAATACAAAATCGTCTACGTCGCCCCAGAGCGTTTGGATACGCCCGCCTTTCTGTCTGCCGCGGAAAAGCTGACCGTCTCTTTCCTGGCGGTGGACGAGGCCCACTGCATCTCTCAATGGGGCCAGGATTTTCGGCCCAGCTACCTGCGAATCGTCCAGTTTATCCAGGCGCTGCCCAAAAGGCCGATGATTGGTGCGTATACCGCCACCGCGACCCAGCAGGTTCGGGAGGATGTGGAGCGGATTCTGGGACTGCGCAGTCCCATCCGCGCCATCACCGGCTTTGACCGGCCGAACCTGTATTTCGAGGTGCGCCGTCCGGAGCTGAAGGAGCGGGAGCTGCAGCGGCTGCTGACAGAGCGCCAGGGCAAGAGCGGCATCATCTACTGCGCCACCCGAAAAAAGGTGGAGCAGGTCTGTGAGCGCCTCCAGGATCTGGGGTTCTCCGCGACCCGGTATCACGCGGGACTGGACGAATCCGAGCGAACCGCCAACCAGGAGGATTTTCTCTACGACCGGAAACCCATCATGGTCGCTACCAACGCCTTCGGCATGGGCATCGACAAATCCAACGTCAGCTTTGTCATCCACTACAATATGCCCAAGAGTATGGAAAGCTATTACCAGGAGGCGGGCCGGGCGGGCCGGGACGGCTCCGAGGCGGATTGCATTCTGCTCTACAGCAGCGCGGATGTGCAGACTGCCCGCTTTATGATCAACAGCGATTCCGAAAACGAGGAAATGGATCCGGCCCAGAAGGAAATGGTCCGCAGTCAGGATCGAAAGCGGCTGGAGGCCATGGTGGGCTACTGCAAAACCAACGTCTGCCTGCGGGGATATATCCTGGAATATTTCGGGCAAAAGCATACGGAGGTTTGCGGCAATTGTGGCAATTGCCGGGATGTTTATGAGGATGTGGATATTACCCGGGAGGCACAGATGATTCTGTCCTGCGTCAAGCGCATTCATGACAAGCTGGGCTACTGGGTGGGCGTCAATCTGGTGGGGCAGACCCTCCGGGGCAGCCGGGATAAGCGGGTTCTGGAGCTGGGGCTGGATGGCTTAAGCACCTATGGCCTTCTGAAGGATCGCACCCGAAGCCAGATCCACGGCATGATCGACCATCTGGAAGCGAATGGGTATCTGCAATCCGAGCAGGAATTTCAGACCATTTTTCTGACGCCCCAGGCCTCCCAGGTACTTTTTCAAGGGAAAAAGGTATTGCAGAAGATTGCGGTAGAGCCGGAACAGCCTACCCAGAGCCCTGCCGGGAGTAAGCTATATGGGGAAGATGCCGAATTGTTCGAGGTGCTGAAGGAGCTTCAGATGAAGCTTGCCAGACAGGCCGCGGTTCCCGCCTTTGTGATCTTCTCCAACGCCACACTTTCCGATATGGCAAAGAAAAAACCCCAAACCCTGTCCCAGTTTAAAAAGGTCTCCGGCGTCGGCGAGATCAAAGCCGCCTGGTATGGCGAGGCCTTTCTGGAGCGGATTCGGGAATATCTGGAAGATGAAAAAGGGGGCTGAATCAGTGGGTGGCAGAATGCAGCTTGCCGCACCAGCCCAAAACCTCCCCCCGAGGGGAAGCCTTGGTCGGAGTGACATCGCGATTATGAACCTTTTCGACACGCTGAAAGAGGGCTGAATCAGCCCTCCTTCTTCTTCTCCTCGTAGCTGAGGATTTACTTTGCAATATAAAAGGGGCGATCCTTCCCCTGTTCAAAGGTTCTGCCCACATACTCGCCGATGATGCCGATGCAGAACAGCTGCACGGAACCGAAAAACAGAATCAGCACAATGATGGTGGCATAGCCGGGGACATCGATGCCGCGAATCAGCTTTTCTAGCAGTACCACAATCAACTACAGAACCGCGCCGATTCCGGAAATGGTTCCCAGCACCGTAGCCAGCCGCAGGGGAGCCGTGGAATAGCCAATGATGCCCTCCACCGCGTACTCCAGGAGCTTCCAGAAATTCCATTTCGTGGTGCCCGCCGCCCGCTCGCAGGCGGTATAGGGAATGAAGCAGGTATCATAGCCCACCCAGGCGAAAATGCCCTTGGAGAAGCGATGGTATTCCCGCAATTCCAGGATGCTGTCCCGAACACTGCGCCGGAAGGTTCGGAAATCGCTGGCATCGGGCTGCAAGGTCACATCCGACAGCTGATTGATGATGGCATAGAAGCTCTTCTTGAAGAAGGAAAGAACTTTGCCCTCCCGGCGGCGATCCTGGTAGGCGGCCACCACGTCGTATTCCGGCTGTTCGTCCAGAATTTTCACCATATCCCGGACGATCTCCGGCCGCTGCTGCAAATCCGCGTCAATCAGAGAAATGTACTCCCCAGAGGCATACTGAAGCCCCGCGTACAATCCGGCCTCCTTGCCAAAATTCCGGGAGAAGGAGATCACCTTCACCGGGCATTTTTGGGCCGCGTGTATTTTTTTCAGATTGTGCAATGTTGCGTCCTTACTGCCATCGTTGATAAACACAATTTCATAATCATATCCGCACCCCGCGAAGGCGGCCATCACAGCCTCCTGGAAGGGGCCGACATTTTCTGCCTCATTGTAGCAGGGAACAACCAGGGACAACTTCAAGAAAACCAACTCACTTATCCAGTTTTTCTCTATTATAGAAAAGAAAAACCATGGCGTCAAGGGGCGATTCCGGTTTCCCAGTGAAAATCAGTGCATAGCGCCCGCTCCCTCCACATATGGTAACGAAGGGGGTGTCGGCATTGGAGGAAAATTATGGCGTCTACTTTGGAAACCAGCCCGCCGGCAAGGTGCAGGTACAGCGGCAGGGGCTTTACTACCGGTTTCATTGCCGCTGTCAGCTGACGGGCCAGGTGGTATGCAGGCTCTATGTCCATTGCGGCGAAAACCGGGAAAGCCTGGGGGTCGTCGTCCCTATGGACGGCGGTTTTGGACTGGATACCCAGCTGCCGGTGAAGCGGGTAGGGGAGGGAACGCTGGAATTCTTCCTGTCGCCCAAGCATGACCCGCCCCGGGAAACCTTTGTTCCCATCTATCCGGAGGAACCCTTCGCCTATCTGTCCCGGCTGAAGGAAGGCTTTCTGGCCCATCAAAACGGGCAGACGGGCGTTGGCTTTCGGGAGCCTTGAACCCATACCACGGAAAAGAAACACTTGCATATTTCTATGGTTTTCGGTAAAATAGAACCAGTTGCCGGGCCGGGAAGGAATCGAACAGGCGAACAGCGGCGCTGTCCGCCTGTTTTCTGTGCTTGGTCGGATAGGGTGGATTGCTTCCGGTCGGCATTTTGGAGGAAAATATGGAACTATCAGACTTTTTTCAGAAAAATCCCCAGGCTGCCCTTGCCTTTTCCGGGGGCGTGGACTCGGCGTACCTGCTTTGGGCCGGGGTGCAATATGCCAGGCGGGTGAAGGCCTACTATGTACAAACCGCATTTCAACCCCAGTTTGAGCTGGAGGACGCGCTGAAATTGGCACGGCAGCTGGGTGCGGAGCTGGAAGTGATTCCCATGGATGTGCTGGGCTGCGGCGCGGTGACGGCCAATCCAGCTAACCGGTGCTACTATTGCAAGCAGCAGATATTCGGCGAAATTTTGAAGGCAGCGGAAAAAGACGGCTTTTCTCTGGTGCTGGACGGCACAAACGCCTCTGACGATGCTACCGACCGGCCGGGAATGCGGGCGCTGGCGGAGCTTCGGGTTCGTTCGCCCCTGCGGGAATGCGGCTTGACGAAACCGCAAATCCGGGAGGAATCCCGGAAAGCGGGGCTGTTTACCTGGGACAAGCCTGCCTATGCCTGCCTGGCCACCCGGATTCCCACCGGGGAGACCATCACCGCGGAAAAGCTGGAAAAAACCGAGTGGGCGGAAGGATTTGTGGCCAGCCTGGGCTTTCGGGATTTCCGGGTGCGGCTTGCGGGGGAAACCGCCAAATTACAGCTGCGGGAGGCGGATCTGCCGCTGCTGATCCAAAATCGGGAAAAAATCGTCACGGAATTGAAGCGCCGCTACCAGGGCGTGGTGCTGGATTTGGAGGTGCGCCATGGAATCTGACGTGAAAAGGCTGCTGGAACGCGTCCGGGACGGCAGCGTCAGCGTAGATGACGCCCTGCTCCAGCTGAAAATGTCCCCCTTTGAGGACATCGGCTACGCCAAGGTTGACCTGCACCGGAAAATACGCCAGGGCGCGGCGGAGGTGATCTACGGTGCCGGAAAAACCCCGGAGCAAATCGCGGGCATCGTGGCCGCCATGGATGCGCACGGTCAGAACCGGATTCTGATTACCCGCATGTCTCCGGAGGCCGCGGCATATGTGGAAAAAACAGTGGAATTGGACTATCGGCCCCTTTCCCGGGTGGGGATCGTGGGCGGTTTTCCCGATGCCGACGGCATCGGCAAGGTTGTCATCGCCACCGGCGGCACCAGCGATATCCCTGTGGCGGAGGAGGCTGCCTTAACCGCCCAGGTGCTGGGCAGCGAGGTGGTGCGGCTGTATGATGTGGGCGTTTCCGGTGTCCACCGGCTGCTGTCCCATATGGAGCTGATTATGGAGGCCAGCGTGATCATTGCCATTGCGGGAATGGAGGGGGCGCTGGCCAGCGTGGTGGGGGGTCTGGCGGACTGCCCGGTGATTGCCGTGCCCACCAGCGTGGGCTATGGGGCCTCCTTCGGCGGGGTCTCCGCCCTGCTGAGCATGCTCAATTCCTGCGCCAGCGGCATCAGTGTGGTGAATATCGACAACGGCTTTGGGGCCGGATACCTGGCCAATATGATTAACCATATGGAGGTGAAAAAATGAAACTGCTGTATCTGGACTGCGGCATGGGCGCCGCCGGAGATATGCTGGCAGCCGCGCTGCTGGAGCTTCTGCCGGACAAAGAGGGCTTTCTGGAAAAGCTGAACCGAATGGGCCTTCCCGGCGTGACGGTTTCCGCTGAACGGGCCATGAAGTGCGGCATCACCGGTACCCATTTTCGGGTAGATATCATGGGGGTGGAGGAGGACGAGCATCTCCACGACCACGGCCATACCCATAGCGGCATGGAGGAAATTGCGCATATCATCGGCCATCTGGCCATTCCCACCATGGTGAAGCTGGACGTGCTGGCGGTGTACCGGCTGATTGCGGAGGCGGAGAGCCAGGTGCATGGGGTTCCCGTGACCCAGATCCACTTCCATGAGGTGGGAACCCTGGACGCCGTGGCAGACATCACCGCGGTTTGCCTGGCCCTGCACGAGCTGGAGGCGGATGAAATCGTGGCAAGCCCCGTCCATGTGGGCAGCGGCAGCGTTCGCTGCGCCCACGGCGTTTTGCCGGTACCGGCGCCTGCCACGGCGAATCTGCTGCGGGACATTCCCACCTATGGCGGCAGCGTGGCAGGGGAGTTGTGTACGCCCACCGGCGCGGCGCTGCTGAAGCATTTCGTGACCAAATTCGGCCCCCAGCCGGTGATGCGCACCCAGGCCATCGGCTACGGCATGGGCAAAAAGGATTTTGAACGGGCCAACTGCCTGCGGGCCATGCTGGGGCAGACGGAGGATACCGGCGACCAGATTTTAGAGCTGAGCTGCAACGTGGACGATATGACCGGGGAGGCCATCGGCTTTGCCATGGAGCGGCTGCTGGAGGCAGGAGCCTTGGACGCCTTCACCACTGCCATCGGCATGAAAAAATCCCGGCCCGGCACGCGGATTACCGTGCTGTGCCAGGAAAAAGACCGGGACACGCTGGTGAAAGCCATGTTTACCCACACCACCACCCTGGGCATCCGCCAGCACCTGTGCGACCGGTACACCCTAAGCCGCCGAACGGAAACGGTGGCTACCCCTTACGGCCCCATCCGGAAGAAGGTCAGCTCCGGCTACGGCGTCCGCCGGGAAAAATACGAATATGACGACCTGGCCGCCGCCGCGAAGGCGGAGGGCGTCAGCCTGGCGGAGATGGAATGGAATGTAAAAGGTATAGAGCTTTAAGGC
>CAYYGF010000132.1:0-6192 GCA_964471315.1 uncultured Oscillospiraceae bacterium
CAAGGCGGCTCGGAAGGGTGCGTGATTTGCGGAGCAAATCACCAAAAAGTTTGTTATCAACAAACTTTTTGTGTCACCCCTCAGTCACAGCTTACGCTGTGCCAGCTCCCCTTGCAGGGGAGCCTTTACGCCGCAAAATTACAATGTAGCTGACGAAAGCCGATATGCACATAATAGAATCTCATGCTTAAGGAGGAACAGTCCATGAGCCAACTGCCAAAATCCGATGATCCCAAGATTCAAGCCCATATGGAAAAAATCGCCAGGCACGACCGCAGTATGGAGCACATTTTTCGCCGGATCCTGCACATCATGGAGCAGATCATCGCGGCCATTACCATCATTGCCCTTCTGGGGGCACTGGTGGTTGAGGTGATGCATATGTTCACCAACCCCGCGGCCTATTTTGAGAACGCCGGATACATCCTGCATAACCTGCTGGCCATCGTGGTGGGTCTGGAATTTGTCCGTATGCTCATTGATACCACCCCCGCCAACATTTTGGAGGTGCTTACTGTCGCCATCACCCGGCATGTGATTCTGAGCCACGACGACCCCTGGAGCAATGTGGCCTGCATCGCCTGCATTGCCGGACTGTTCGCCATCCGCCGTTTCCTGATTCGCCGCAGTGAGCTGAAAGAGGAAATGGTGGAAGTGGAGTAATGCGATTTCTCAATAGCATTGTACAATTCTATTGAGAAGGTGTTGTCTCACGAAGGAACTGTTTCGTCGAACTGCACAAAAGAAAAGAATAACTGTCATTGCGAACCAGTGACCGATGTCACGGGTGTGGCAATCCCCCAACTTTTTGGATGCGTATCGGATGGCATTTCCATTCAACCGGGGGATTCCCACGCCACTGAAGCACACTGGCTTGGAATGACAGTTTCTTTATTTGTGCAATTTTACTTTTGATTCTCACGCATTATGCCCGCCGGCGGATGACGTTGCCGTTCAGTACCGCTTCCGTCAGCTGCTCGCCGTGGTAGCGCAGGGTCAGCAGGAAAAACGGTTCTTCCCGCCACAGCAGATCCAGGAAAATCTGATCCCCTTCCCACTTGGGCAGGCTGTCCAGAAATGCCCGGCTGACCCATTCCAGATCACCCTCATCACACTCGGTCAGCTCTCCGGAAAAGCCGTCGGCAGTAAACAGGTACATGTACTCCCCTTCGCAGCAGTCGTTCAGAAAGGTGACAATCCCCCGGCAGCGCCAGGAGGTCAAGGTCAGTCCTGTTTCCTCCTTCGCCTCCCGGAGAAGGCACTCGTCGGGGCTTTCCTCGGGAAGGAATTTCCCGCCGATGCCAATCCACTTGTCCTTGTTCACATCGTTTTTCTTTTTTACCCGGTGGAGCATCAAGACCTCGTCACCGCAGGTTACATAACACAGCGTAGACTGAATCATGCTTCCGCCTTTCGCTGCATCAGCCGGATGGCGTGGTGGATGTTTTCCACCTCCACCTCCTCGTGGCCATCCTCCCGCTCACCGTCCAGGGTCCAGGGCATGTCGGGGCTTGCCCAGATCTTGACTTTTTTCGCGCTGCGGAAGGTAATCATCTCGCAGTTGTACTTCTGGCTCTGCACCGCCCGGACGCATTCGGCCAGTTCCTCCAGGTTCTGGGCGGAGCGCACCAGCAGCACCTCAAAAAGTCCGTCGCCCATATCCACCTGCTTGGGATCCAGGGTTAAAATACCGCCGATGGAGGTGGAATTGCAGATGGCGCCGAACAGGAAATCGTCCTCCACCGTCTGGCCGTCGATCTCCATGCGGATATGCTCCTTGCGGATCTGGGACAGCTCTGAAATGCCCCCCAGCACATAAGCGGTGTGGCCCAGGGCATTTTTGATGTTCTGGGGGATGACGTAGCTGGCCTTGGTAAACGCGCCGAAGGACGCCACATAGGAAAAATACCGCTGGCCGAACCGGCCCACATCATAGGCAACCGGTTCTCCCTCCAGAATATCCTTCGCTGCCTGGAGCACATTGCCGGACAGGTTCAAGCTGGAGGCAAAGTCATTGGTGGTTCCGGCGGGAATATAGCCCACGGGGATATCCAGCCCCGCCCGAAGCAAGCCGGTAACGGTCTCATTTAGGGTTCCGTCGCCGCCGCAGCACACGATCAAATCCGTACCCTGTCCCAGTTCCTCCACGGCCTGGATCGCGCTGCCTGGCCCTGTGGTAATGAAGGTGATCACTTCATAGTCCGCCTGGTTGAACAGCAGCAAAATATCCGGCAGGGATTTGTTGGCTTTCTTCTGTCCTGCCACGGGATTCATAATAAACAAAAGCTTTTTCATCTTCATCGCCTCACTTAGTATCTGCCTGTATTATATCATTCCGTATCAAAACCGCAAGCCTTTCCGGGGTGCAAGTGGAAAGTTTACGGATTCTTAACAATCCGGGAAATATCCAGAATATGGGCACATTTTATCCGTTTCTCTGGACAATGCTTCCATGAGACTGTATAATGGAAAACAGAAACGGAAAATTGGAGGCTATGCTATGAAGCTCAACACCAAGCGAACCGTCCTCGTCGGCTTTGCCTTTCTTTCGATCTGTGCTTTTTGGCAGATGTACGACAACCTGATCCCCAAAATCCTCACGGAGACCTTCGGCATCGGCGAAAGCTTCTCCGGCATGGTCATGGCGGCGGACAACGTGCTGGCGCTGTTCTTGCTGCCCCTGTTTGGCGGCCTGTCGGACAAATGCACCAGCCGCCTGGGGCGGCGGCGTCCCTTCATTCTCTTTGGCACCCTGGCGGCTGTGGCGCTGATGATGGCCCTGCCAGCGCTGACGGACAGCTACCACGCCTTCCCCGCCGGTTGGCAGATCCCCTGCTTCATTCTTTGCCTTGGACTGCTGCTGGTGGCCATGGGCACCTACCGCAGTCCCGCGGTGGCTCTGATGCCCGACGTGACTCCCAAGCCCCTGCGCAGTAAGGCCAACGCCATCATCAACCTGATGGGCGCCCTGGGCGGCATCCTCTACCTGCTGATCACCACCTTCCTGTACAAAACCAGCCGGGATGTGTATGTATCTTACCTGCCCCTGTTTGCCATTGTGGGCGGCATCATGCTGCTGGCCCTGGCAGTGGTCATGTTCTTAATCAACGAGCCGAAGCTGGTGGCCCAGCAGCGGGAATACGAGCGGGCCCATCCCGAGGACACCCTAACCCAGGTCACGGAAAATGGCGAGGTGCTGCCCGCAGATGTGAAAAAAAGTCTTGGCTTCCTGCTGGCCTCCATCGCCCTGTGGTTCATCGGCTATAACGGCGTCAGTACCTGGTTCTCCGTCTACGCCGCCAAAAGCTGGGGCATGACCCTGGGCCAGGCCAACACCTGTCTGACCATCGCCACCGCCGGTGCTATCGTCAGCTACATTCCGGTGGGCAATGTGGCCAGCAAAATCGGACGCCGGAAGACCATCCGCTTCGGAACGCTGCTGCTGTCCGGCAGCTTCTTTGCCGCCTTCCTGTACACCCTGGCCAGGGACAGCTTCTCTCCGGTGCTATATGTTCTGTTTGTCCTGGTGGGCGTTGCCTGGGCCTCCATCAACGTAAATTCCCTGCCCATGGTGGTGGAGATGTGCAAGGGCAGCGAGGTGGGCAAATTCACGGGACTGTACTACACCTTCTCCATGTCTGCCCAGATTGCCACGCCCATCGTTGCCGGATGGCTGCTGGAGCATGTGGACTACAAGGTTCTGTTTCCCTACGCCGCGATTTTCGTGCTTGCCTCCTTCGTGACCATGGGCTTCGTCAAGCACGGCGACAACAAGGTAGTGGCCAAAAAAGGCTTGGAGGCCTTCGACATGGATGATTAATGGGCGGCGACTCGCTGCAAGACTACAATTTGTACAGATGCAACGATACCGAGCGGTACCCAATGGCGTAACGACTACCTCCAAGCCTGGGCACGCATTGTCTGCGGCGACTCGCCGCAAAACTACAATTTTTGCTGTCATTTTATTTTCAACGTTTAAGGATCTGATTGTATGCTGGAATTACTTCTTGTTTTGCTTCTACTCTATCTGCTCTCCACCCGGTGCCGTCGGGGACATCCTGGGCTGAAGGATTTGCAGGGCTGGTCCTATGCCCACCGGGGACTTCATGGCGATGGGGTACCGGAAAACAGTATGGCCGCTTTCAAGGCCGCTCTGGACGCAGGCTATGGCATTGAGCTGGATATCCACCTGCTGAAAGACGGCAACCTGGCGGTGATGCACGACTCCCTTCTAAACCGCACCACCGGCCAGCCGGGGCGGATCGAGGATCTGACCACCGAGGATCTGAAGCACTACCACTTGGGCGGCACAGAGCAGACCATCCCCGAATTCATGGACGTGCTGACCCTGTTCCACGGCAAAGCCCCCCTGATCGTGGAGCTGAAGCCCGCCGACGGCAACCACGCCGCTCTGGCGGAAGCTGCCTGCAAAATGCTCGAGACCTATCCCGGGGTATTCTGCATGGAATCCTTCGACCCCCGGTGTGTAGCCTGGCTGAAAAAACACCGCCCGGACATCATCCGTGGGCAGCTGACGGAGAATTTCCTCCGGAGCCGGAATGGTCTTCCCGGGTATCTGCAATTCCTGCTGACGCTGTGCATGAGCAACTTCCTGTGCGTACCGGATTTTGTGGCCTACAAATTTTCCGACCGGAATTCCACGCCCAGCTGGGCCGTCTGCCGCAGGCTCTGGAAGGCCCAGGGCGTCAGCTGGACGCTGCGCAACCAGGCGGAATACGACACCGCCGTGAAGGAAGGCTCCCTTCCCATATTTGAAGGCTTTCGTCCATAACGGCTCCCCCAGACCGATGCGGCCTGGGGGATTCTTCGTCAATACCGCAGATAGCGCCGTAGCTTGGCCTGCGCGCGCTTCAGAGCCCGGCAGACGGTGCTTCTGTTTACGCCCAGTTCCCGGGACAGAGCTGTCTGGGTTTTCCCGCCGTAGTAGCACGCAAGCAGCACCTCCCGCTCCCGCTGGGTCAGCACCTCCCGGATCACCTGCTCCATGCGCATTTTCTGCACCTCCGGGGGAAGCCGAGGCCCCAAATAACCGTCATACAGTGTATTTTTCACTGCGCCAATACCCCCTGTCATAATAGTGTGCCGTCAGCTCCGCCAGCTCGTTCATTTGGGTCAGCATGGGGGTCAGCTCCTGGATCCGGCGCTTGAGATGGAAAATCTCCTCCGGATCCTGGGTCTGGGCCAGCAGCTGCCGCAGCTGCCGCAGCCGGGCCCGGAGAGGCACCGCCGCCTCCTCATAGCAGCGGCTCAATTCCAGCATGGTCATAGGCCCCTCCTTTCACAGCGCAGGCAATGCAGCCCCGGTGCGTAGCACTCGCAGCCGCAGTTTTGGCAGAAGCACACCGGGCGCTCCGCCTGGGGATCCACAAACAACGTGTAGGGAAATTCCAGATACATATTCTTTCCGCCTTTCTGTTTGGATGATATCTGGATTATACACCCGTTTCTTCCGCCGCGCTGCTGTACGCCGTTCGACAAAAAAAGCGCCGGGGGTCTGCTATACTATGGATACGAATTTTCCTCTTTTCATTTCCGGGAAAATCCGGTATGATATCTCCAAAGGAGGAGATGCCATGGAGGATTTGGATTTTATGCGGGAAGCGCTGGCTCTGGCTCGGGAGGCCTTTGACGACGGAGAAGTGCCGGTGGGCTGTGTGCTCGTCCGCCGGGGGGAGATTGTGGGCCGGGGCCGCAACCGCCGGGAGGGGGACAAGTCCGCTCTGGCCCACGCGGAGCTGGAGGCCATTGACCAGGCCTGCCGGAATCTGGGCGGCTGGCGGCTGTGGGAGTGTACCCTGTATGTTACCCTGGAGCCATGCCCCATGTGCGCGGGCGCCATCCTCAACGCCCGGATCCCCCGGGTGGTCTATGGCGCGTCAGACAGCAAGTGCGGCGCGGTGCGCTCGGTTTGCGGACTGTTTGACATGGCCTTTAACCATCATCCCCAGGTCATCACCGGCGTGCTGGAAGAGGAATGCGCCGCGCTGCTGACAGAATTTTTCCAGAAGCTGCGCGTGGAATTGCGAACCCGGCCCAAATGGAAGCCCCGGGAGCAAACGGACGAAGGAAACGGCTGAGCGGGCCGTGCCCGCTCATACGGATATTCTTAATGCTTATCGGGTTCCATCAGCAGAGCAGCCAATTGGAATGGAACGAGGCCTTAGAACGGGC
>CAYYGF010000133.1:0-5404 GCA_964471315.1 uncultured Oscillospiraceae bacterium
CCAGGCCGTTGCAGATTTTGTCCACCTCCACGTCCATCTCATAGCCGCCGCCGGACTGGAAGCGATTGGTCAGGGCGTCATATTCCTTGAGCTGGGCATCGGTGGCGGCTCTCTTGGACATTTCCAGTTCCAGCCGCTCCATTTTTTCCTTCACTGCCGTTAGAACCGCATAGGCCGAGCGGAGTACGTCCTCCACGGTGTAGCCCTCCGGGAATCTCGGAATCTGGGAGATCAGACCGAGCCGCTTGTTGGGATTGACGTAAACCTCGCCGCTGTCATAGTCCATCTGCCCGGTGAGGATGTTAAACAAAGTGGTCTTGCCGCAGCCGTTGCGGCCCAAAATGGCAACGCACTCCCCTTCCTGAATCTCAAAGCTCAAGCCGTCCAAGAGATTTTCGCCAATGACAAAGAATTTCGTTAAGTTCTTAACCTGTATATCAACCATGGTATTTCTCCATTATTCGCTCCGCAAAATCTGCTCCAATTCCTCCAGGGAATACAGTAAATTCAGCGCCTGGAGCATGGCGTTGGCGCTCATGTGCTCCGGCAGATTCAGCTTTTTCAGCAGGGCCAGCCGTTTGGCTCCCGCATCCGGGCCGCCGGAGAGGCCCAGGGCCATCAGATCCTGCTTGGTGATCCCCCGGCATTGGGGGGCGTCCTCCCCTTCCATGGTGGCTCCCGCTTTTCGCAGGGCCTCCAGGATGACCTCTTTGGTCATTCCCTCAACCCCCAGCTTGCCTTCCTTACCGGGAGTGGATTTGCGCTTTTCCTTGCCGGGAATGTCGGGGATATAGGCGTGCTTTAGGTATTTTGCAGGGATGGCGCTTTTGATATGGTTGCGGATGACAAAGCCCGCGCCATCGGAATCGGTGAAAACGATCAGCCCCCGCTTTTCCGCCACCCGGCGTAGCAGGGCCATCTGCTGCTTATCCTTAAAAATCCCAAAACCGGCCGTTTCCAAAATCGGCGCGTCTACAATCTGACACAAGGTATTCTTGTCGTAGCGGCCCTCCACCACAATAGCCTCTTTGATTCTAACCATGCTTCGCCTCCTGGGAAAGCCTTAGGATCAGCAGTTCCAGCAGCCGCTCGCTGTCGTCAAAGGAGGTTTTGATCCGGTAGTCCGTTTCCAGCACCCATTGGGACGCTTTTGCGCAAAAGTCCGGGGAAAACCGCCGGGCAGCCTCCATGGTCTTTCTGGCGGGATAGTCCGGAATGCCGCAGAGCTTTTGCAGGTCGGCGGCGGTTTTGCCGCTGTCCAGCAGGGTCCGGGCTGCGCCGATCCGGCGGAACTGGCCGCCCACCGCCCCCAGGATGGCCAGGGGCTCCTGCTGCATTTTCAGAAGCTGCTGAAGCTTCTGGAGCGCCTGGTCATAGCGGCCCGCGCTGAGCTGGTCGGTCATCTGGAATACCACCGCGTCCATTACAGGCTCTGTTACCGCGTCAATGTCCGTCTTTTTGATCTCCTCCGCGCCGGAGTAGGCACAGATTTTCTCGATCTCTCCGCTCAGCGCCGTCATGGTGCCGCCGGTGATATCGATGAGATAGACACACAGCTCCGTAGAAATCCGCTTTTTCTGGGCGGCAAAGTGCCGGGTCACCCAGGCCACCAGATCCCGCGGATCCTGCTTGGCAAATTCCACAATGGCCCCGCCGCTAACCGCCTCCCACAGCTTTTTCAGCCGCTTATCCGGTTTCCAGGGGGTTGTGATATAGGTGAACACAACCGTGCAGTAATCGGGAATATCCGACAGAATTTCCGCCATTTTATTCCGCTCACCCTCGCCTAGCTTGAATAGATCGATGTCGTCCACCTGGACAAGGGTGCTTTCTGCCATCATCGGCAGGTTTTCCACCGCGTCGGCAAAGGTTTGGATATCAAAGGATTCGCTGTTTAAGCGGTGAAAATTGAATTCCTCCGTCAGCGCGTCCAAAAGCTGCTTCTTCATCTGCTCCAAATAGTGGTGCAGCAGGAACGTTTCCTCCCCATGGAACACATACAGCCGTCCCAGGTTTTTGCTTTTCAATGCCTGCTTCAACTCCTGCAGGTCATTTCCCGCGGGCGGTTTTTTCGCCATGGGTTCCCCTCCTAATGAGAATATCTCCGTTTTGATCGGTACGGAAAACCGTGCACCCGTACTCCGCCAGCCGGTTCAGCAGCTCCGGGGCCGGGTGACCATAGGGGTTATCCCTGCCGACAGAAATACAGACGATTTCCGGCTGCGCTGCCTGGAGCAGCTGCTCACAGGTGGAATTCCGGGAGCCGTGGTGTCCGGCAAGCAGAACATCCACCTTGGGAATTTCGGCATTGCGCAGCAGCATTCGTTCGCCAAAGCCATTTCTGTCTCCGGTAATGAGTATATCACACTTTTTTGTATCAAACAAGATACACAGGCTGTTTTCATTGCTGTTTCCGGGGAAAGTAGGGGCATAAACTGTGATCGTGGTATCGCCAAAGGTCAATTGCAGATCGTTAACCGCATAAATTACGTCCCCGGAGGTACACGATGCCAGCTCCGATGCCTCCGGAAGCACCAGCAAATCGGTATCCACCCGACACAGCAGGTTCCCCACCGCTCCCGCGTGATCCCGGTCGCAATGGGTCAGCAGAATCCCATCCAGCCGCTGGATTCCCCGACTGATGAGGGTCTCGGCGGCAATGTCCGCGGCTTTCCTGTCGCTGTCGCCGCCACAGTCCACCAGGAAGGCTCTGCCTTCGCTTTGCAGGATTAGGCACTGCCCCTGGCCCACATTTAAAACCGTCAGTGAAGTTTCTGCCGTCATCGGCTCCATCCAAGAGGCCAGCAGCGCGGCGCACAGCCCGATGACTGCGCAGCAGGCCAGTATCACAGACCGTTTGCTTCTGCCCATCCAAAACAACAGCAGCAGAACATAGACAAACAGCACCCACGCCGCGATGTAGACGCTTCGGGTATAAACCGCTGCCAGCGGGAACCGAGCAAGCACCTTAACAAAACCCAGCAGCAGCCGGATCGGCGCCGATAGCAACCCTGCCAGCATCGCCCCGCCGGTTTGCCAAACAAGGCCGGTAAGGCAGACTGCAATCATCCCCACAAACAGGATTGGAATCATCCACAGCACCAGCAGGTTGGTAAGCGGCCCCAGGAGGCTGACGGTGCCAAAATGCCAGGCGCATAACGGCGTTGTCAGAATCTGCGCGCCCAGGCTCACGGAAAGAGAGCCGGAAAGCCAGCGGACAAGCCGCTTTTTCTTCCCCTTGCCCTTTTCTAAGCGATCCGAAATCCACTTCTGGATGGCGGGACTGAACAGGAAAATCCCCGCCACGCTGCACACGGAAAGCTGAAAACCAATTGCGGTAATCACCAGCGGATTCATGATCAGCATGACCAGAGAAGCCGCCGCCAGAGCTGTAGGGCCGTCGTACTCCTTCTCCAAAAGGGAGGCCAGCAGCAGCATTCCCGACATAACACACGCCCGGGTCACAGAGGGCGTTAAGCCCGCCGCTGCGGCGAACAGCAGCAGCGCCGGAAAGCCCAGCAGCGCGGTCAAATACCGCTTTTTCAAGGTTACCGCGCTAATCAAGGCAAACAATATGGAAATATGCAGTCCGGAAACCGCCACAATATGACGAATCCCCGTGAGCTTGAAGGCAGTATCTGTTTCATAGTCCAGCCCACCCGCGTCTCCCAGCAGCAGCGCCCGGGCAAAGGGCGCCGTATCCTTGGGAAAGCAGCGGTTCAACCGTTCCAGAATCCGGTGGCGAAGCTTTGCGGGGAGATTCCGCAAAGCGCCTTCCTGGGCTGGCAGACGCGCTATCTCGTCCGTCTGGTAGGCCAGCAGGAAAATCCCCTTCCCCTGGTGATAGGTCGCTTCTTCCGCGCCTCCCGGTACGGTAATTCGGAAACGAAAGCGTCCGGAAAGCGCGTCGCCCGGTTGAACCTGCTGGGTGTCGTCCAGATACGCCCGCACCCGATAGGCCGTGCCATCCAGGTCTATCCACCCATCCACGGCGCTGCCATAGGCCGTTTCATAGCTGTAATCCGATGCCCGGATGACACAGCTCTGGGTTTTCCCGTCCAGAGATAAGGCTGGATGCAAGTAAACACTTTGAAACAGGAAGAACCAGGCAACCCCCGCCGCACAGCCCAGCAGCAATCCGGCTGATCTGCGCAAGCTGGCGCTTTTCCAGCCGGCAAACCACACGGCCGCGCCCAGAAGAACGCACAGTGCCCCGCACAAAAGCAGTCCCTCTTGGAAGACATAGGCCCCCAGAGCGCAGGCTCCAGCAAAGCCTAAAGTAAACCACACAAGCACGCGCATTCTTCCCGCCTCCAATCCGGTTTTCTATTCTGATGGCAAAGGGCGCCGCCAGCGGCAGCGCCCTTTTGGGATCACTGAATTTTAGAAGCCACGTAATCGTCCACCAAAGCCAACGCGTTATCGACCTTGGTGACATCCTTGCCGCCGCCCATGGCAGAATCGGGCTTGCCGCCGCCACTGCCGCCGCAGCAGCTGCATACCTGCTTCACCAGCTCGCCGGCCTTGATACCGCCGGCCACGGCGTCCTTACCGCAGACCGCCAGGAAGGTGGGCTTGTCGCCATTGACCGTGGCCAGTACCGCCACCACCTTGGGATCCTTCTCCCGGAGCAGGTCGCCCATCTGGCGCAGCTTGCCCGGGTCGGCGTTGGGCAAGGTGACCGTCAAGACTTTATAGCCGCCCATGCTGTGGGAACCGAACAGGAAGCGGTCCACCTCACCGGAGGCTTCCTTGGCCTTGTACTGCTCGATGGAGCGGCGTAGCTCCTTCATTTCATCGATCTGGGTCTGGATGCGGGCAGCCAGCTCGGCGGGCTTGGCCTTCAGCTTAAACGCGGCGTCAAAGAGCAGTTTCTGGCTCTTTTCCATCTTTTCCAGGCATGCCTTGCCGGTGATGGCCTCGATCCGGCGGACACCGGAGGCCACGCTGCACTCGCTCTCCACCTCAAAGGGGCCGACCTTGGCGGTGTTGTCCAGGTGGGTGCCGCCGCACAGCTCGATGGAGTAGTTGCCCATGTTGACCACCCGGACGGTATCGCCGTATTTCTCGCTGAACAGCGCGGTGGCGCCCATGGCCTTGGCGTCCTCAATGGGCATCTCCCGGATATCCACGGGATACCCCTCCAGGACGGAATTCTGGACAATGGCGTTGACCTTGGTCAGTTCCTCCGCGGTCAGAGCGGAGTAATGGGTGAAGTCGAAGCGCAGCCGGTCAGGCTCCACATAGGAACCGGCCTGGTGCACATGGTCACCCAGGACGCTCTGCAGGGCCTTCTGCAGCAGATGGGTGGCGGAGTGGGCACGCATGATGGCCTTACGGCGCTCCACGTCGATGGAGGCCAGAACCATATCATCCACCTTGATGGAACCACTGACCATATTGC
>CAYYGF010000133.1:5414-6191 GCA_964471315.1 uncultured Oscillospiraceae bacterium
ATTGGTAACCTGGAAACGGCTGCTGCCCACCAGGATCAGGCCCTGGTCAGCGACCTGGCCGCCCATTTCGGCGTAGAAGGGGGTCTTGTCCAGCACGATGATGCCGCTTTCGCCGCCGGCAATGGTGCCGGAAACCTCCTCGCCCACGCAGACCGCCAGAACTCTTGCCTCGCAGTTGTTCTGGGTATAGCCCACGAAGGTGGTGGGGATGTTGTCCAGTCCCAGGTCGATGCCTGCCCAGGCCAGGTCGCCCAGGGCCTTCCGTGCCTCCCGGGCACGCGCCTTCTGCTCCTGCATGAGCTTGGCAAACTCCTCTTGATTCAAGGTCATATCCTCGTCGGCCACCATTTCCAGGGTCAGGTCAATGGGGAAGCCGTAGGTATCGTACAGCTTGAAGGCGTCGGCGCCGGAGAACTCCGTTTCACCCTTGGCCTTGTGCTCAGCCAGCATGTTGGAGAAAATCGCCATGCCGCCGTCGATGGTTCGGGCGAAGTTTTCTTCCTCCACCTTCACCACCTTGGTGATATAGTCGCAGCGCTCCCGCAGGTAGGTGTAGTGGCCCTCATTCTCCCGAACCACGGTCTCCACCACCTCAAACAGGAAGGGGTGATTGACACCCAAGAGCTTGCCATGCCGGGCAGCCCGGCGCAGCAGACGGCGCAGCACATAGCCCCGTCCCTCATTGCTGGGCAGCACGCCATCGGCGATCATGAAGGTGGAAGCCCGGATGTGGTCGGTGATGACCCGCAGGGACACGTCCATCTTCACGCTCTGGCC
>CAYYGF010000134.1:0-6137 GCA_964471315.1 uncultured Oscillospiraceae bacterium
AGCCCTTCCAGAAGCTGGTGCACCAGGGCATGATCCTGGGCGAGAACGGCATCAAGATGGGCAAGCGGTTCCCGGAGTTCGTGGTCAACCCCAGCGACATCGTCCGGGACTACGGCGCGGATACCCTGCGGCTGTATGAGATGTTCATGGGCCCCCTGGAGGTGTCCAAGCCCTGGAGCACCACCGGCGTCATGGGCGCAAAGAAGTTCATCAACCGTGTGTGGAATTTCTTCACCGAGCCTGGGAACATCACCGAGGCTGATGATGGCAAGCTCACCAAGGTCTATCACCAGACGGTGAAGAAGGTAACCAATGACTTTGAAGCCCTGGGCTTCAACACCGCCATTGCTCAGATGATGGTCTTTGTCAACGAGGTCTACAAGAACGGCTCCTGTCCCAGGGAATACGCCGAGGGCTTCCTCAAGATGCTTTCCTGCGTGACCCCCCATGTGGGCGAGGAAATGTGGCAGATTTTGGGACACGACCATACCATTGCCTACGAGCCCTGGCCCACCTACTGCGAGGACAAGTGCAAGGATGCCGAGGTGAACGTCGCGGTGCAGGTCAATGGCAAGATGCGCGGCACCGTTTTGATGGATGCCGATCTGCCTGAGGAACAGGTGATTGCCAACGCCGTGGCGGACGAAAAAATCGCCAAGTTCCTGGCAAAGAACGGCGGTAAGATCGTCAAGACCATCGTAGTCAAGAACAAGCTGGTCAACTTGATCGTCAAATAAGGTTTGGTTCAACCGCAGGGGGCGATGGGAATATCGCCCCCTGTGTGCGTTTTGAAAAAGATTTTGTAAAAATATCGAAATCTTTCTTGACAATTGGGGAAAAGACGTATATAATATTCAAGCCTAGTGTTAGGCCCTGAATGCATCCTGGATGTAGCCGGATGCCATCGGAGGGAGGGAAAACAATGTCTGAAATTCGCGTGAAGGAGAACGAATCTCTGGAGAGCGCTCTGCGCCGTTTTAAGCGGAGCTGCGCCAAGGAGGGTGTCATCGCCGAAGTGAAGAAGCGCGAGCATTACGTCAGCCCCAGCTTGAAGCGTAAGCAGAAGTCTGAAGCTGCCCGTAAGAACAAGAGAAAGTTCTATTAATCCCTCTTGAATACGCTCAAAACCGTCCTGCTTAGGCAGGACGGTTTCTTTTCTTCCCGGTGGTCATTGGCCGTCGGGGCTGGTTTTGTTTTCTGCCGTGGTGGTCTGCTTTTTTCGGTATTGCCGGGGGCTGACCCCGTATTCCTGCTTGAAGGCCCGGAAGAAGGAGGAATAATCGGAAAATCCCACCTGTTCCGCCACCGACTCCATGGGGATGCCTTTTTCGATCATGCCCTTTGCGGCGATCAGCCGCCGCTGGGTGACACAGCGGTAAAAGCTGATGCCCATCTTTTTGCGGAAGGTCTGGGTGATGGTGCTTTCGCTGATGAAGAAATGCCGGGCAACGTCGGCCAGCGTGATTCTTTCTCCCAAGTGCCGCTCTACATAAGCCATCACCTGGTCAAGAAGCTCCGGCTTTTCCGCTTGAAGGGGTCGGCTGTGAACGTCCTGGTTGGCACGGAGCAGCTGGGTCAGAATGGTAAGGGTATTGGCAGCCACCGCCAGCTCCCAGCCGTACTTCCGCTCCTGGGCTTCCACAACGCCCCGGTGGAACAGGTCGCTCAGATGCGACCAGCGGGTGCCTGCGGTGCGCAAAAGTTTTGTTTCCTTGGAATCCTCTATGGACAAGCCAAAATCCGCGGACGCATTCTGAAAGAAGTCTTCGCTGATCCACAGCACATCCCGGATATAGGGGCCGGGCATATTTTGCGGAAGGATGGGGCAGTGGCTGATGCCCGGGGCGACGAAAATCAGATCTCCGTTTTGCAGCTTGTAGCGGTCGCTGCCCACCAGGTATTCCACGCCGTTGGCGCTGCGGCAGTAAAGAAGCTCATAAAAGGTATGGCTGTGCAGCTGCACGGCGGAGCCGGGATAGCTGATGTCCTGGTAGGTGTCCACAAATCGGGAGCGCATTTCCAGTTCCTGGTAAAAATCGCTGGAATGCCGAGACAGCTCCCGGATCTGATCGATGATCTGGGGCTGCTCCTGTGCCATTTCTAAGGAATTGTCCTTTTTCACAAAAACAATCACCGCCATTTGTTGAAATTGGTTATATTATATCACAAGAATGTCGGAAATGCAATATTGAATGCGATAATTGCAATTTATTTTGCGTTCATATTTTGTTAAAATAAACCCATCACGTGAGGGTTCCAAAACCCCACAACAAACATTTAGGAGGAAGAATAATATGGCAAAAACCCCCTCTGAGAAGCTGAAGCTCAGCCACATTGTCGGTTACGGCTGTGGTGACTGCGGCGGCGTTATCACCCTGTACATGGTCTCCGGCTTCATGTCCCGTTTCCTGCAGGTGCACCTGCAGGTCAATCCCGCCATCCTGGCCACCATGCTGCTGATCTGGAACATCTGGGACGCGGTGAACGATCCGCTGATGGGCACCATCATGGATATGTGCTTCGCCAAGGCAAAGCCTGGCGCTGACAAGTTCCGTCCCTGGATCCTGGCCTCTATCCCTGTTATGGGCATCGGCTTGATCGCATTCTATGGTGTACCTCCCCGTCTGGGCGGCGGCATGGCTATGCTGGTTGCGGCATTCCTGCTGAAGATCGTCTACGAAGGCGGCTATACCATGATGAACATCGGTATGGGCTCCCTGCTGGGCAACATGGCCAAGAACGATGCGGAACGTGCTACTCTGGCTTCCGCCCGTGGCTTTGGTTCCACCATCGGCGGCATGGTTGCTGGCTTCATCATCCCCCAGGTTCTGGCCAAGTTTGGTGATAACCCCAACGGCTACTTCATGGCTTCCATCGTCTGCGCCGTTGTCGGCCTGTTCATCGTCTTCCTGCACTACGCTCTGACTGAGGAGCGCAACAAGGCCAATCCCGAATCCATCGTGGAGAAGACCCCCGAAGAGAAGGAAGCGGAGAAGTTCAAGATCACCGATATTGTCAACATCGTGAAGAAGAACCGTGCTTTCCTGGCTCTGATTCTGCACTCCATTAGCATCTGTGCTGTCCAGGCTCTGGGCCAGGGCGCCGCTACCTACATGTACATCGATGTTCTGCAGAACATCGGTATTCAGTCCTATGTTTCTCTGATGTCCTCTGTCTCCATGATCGCCATCCTGGCTGTGGCTCCTATTCTGGCTAAGAAGTGGGATCTGGTCGTCATTATCCGTACCTGCTTGATGATTGGCTTCGTCCTGTTCGCTGGCCTGCTGGCTTACACTCTGATGGTTGGCAACTTGAATGCTTGGGTCTTTGCTATCTGGAGTGCTCTGGCTACCGCTATGATCACCATGTCTGTGCAGATGCAGTGGGGCCTGGTGGCTGAGGCAATCGACTACAACGAGTACCTCACCAACAAACGTAATGAGGGTACCATCTACGGCTTCTTCTCCTTCTCCCGCCGTCTGGGTGCCACGATTGCCAACTCCCTGTCCGTTCTGCTGATTGCCGGTATTGGCTACGATCCCGCCTTGACTGCCGCTGGCCAGATGCAGTCCTCTGGCACGATTATGGGTATCAAGCTGATGGTTGTTGGCTTCCCCCTGGTTGCTGCTGCGTGCTCCTGGGCATGCTTCACCTTCATTTGGAACATCAACCACAAGGTCCGCGAGGACATGGCTGCCTGGAAGGCTGCCAAGGCTGCGAAGTAAGTATTCTTCCTACCAAATGTAAGTCCGTTTTCGAGCGGCACGGCTTAGACGTGCCGCTCATTCTTTTCTTGCATATCGGGAGAAGGAATGATAAAATGTTAGGGAAGAGGATCCATTCCCTCACGGATAGCAGAGAAGACATTCGCCAATTCCCACCATTGAAAGGAGTCAAGACTATGCAAATGCGCACCCGTATTTTGGGTAAGATGCTCAATAGTGAAGTGCAGGATTACCTAAAGGAAAATGACATCATCATCGTACCGGTCGGCACCACGGAAATGCACGGCGGTTTTCCCCTGGACTGTGAGACGGTGATCTCGGAGGCCTATGCTCTAAAAATGGCGGAAAGCTGTGACGGCCTGGTGCTCACCGGTCTGCCCTACTTTTATGCGGGCGCCACGGCCAGCGGCCGGGGCACCGTCCAGGTAAGCGTCCGCCAGGGCATCGACTATTTGGGCGCTATTGCCCGGAGCCTGCTGCGTCTGGGCTTCAAGCGCCAGGTCTACCTCAGCTTCCACGGCCCCGCCCATATGACCATCTGCCCCATGGTGCGGGACTTCTACGACGAGACCGGCGTGCCGATTCTGTACATGGACATGATGATGCAGTTTGGAAAGAACAAGGACTTGTTCACGGATTTTAACGCTTTCCACGACATCACCGTGGGCGCGTACAAGCTGATGAATCGCATCGACGATGTTCCGCTGGTGACAGGCTACAGCCATCGGCAGCCCCAGTCCTGCGCGCCCTTCAGCGACCTGTTTGGATTGGGCTATCAGAGTGCCGCTGTGGGCTACTGCTTCGGCGAAAACGGGGATCATATGGCTACCCCCGACATTCCCGACATTGCCACCCGGGATGCTATGGCGGAGAAGGGCGCGGCGTACATCTGCAAGATGGTGGAGCGGATGGATATGCCCCATGTGGTTGACCAGCTTCGGAAACTGGAGGCCTACGGCCTGGAAAACGAGGAAAAATATCCCTGGATGCCCGCTGCCTGGAACCGGAACCACTAAGGAGGCAGCTTATGGATTATCATGTGATTACTCCCTGCGGCGAATTGCTGGGCTGCGCCGGACGGGTTCCCGGCGTGGCTGCCTACAAGGGCATCCGCTACGCCACCGCCGGACGCTGGGAATATCCCAAGCGGGTCACCTCCTGGGAGGGCATTTACGACGCCACTCAATACGGAAGCTGCTGCTACCAGCCCCGGGCCTTCTATAACGAGGAGGAGGTGCCGGAAAAGGCGTTTTATTATCATGAGTTCCGCAAGGGGGAGACATACACCTATAGCGAAGATTGTCTGTTCCTAAATGTATTCACCCCCGATGACGCCAAGCCCGGCGACAAGCTGCCGGTGCTGGTGTATATTCACGGCGGCGGGTTCGTGGGCGGCTGCGGCCATGAGAAGCACTTTGACTGCCCGGTGTGGCCCGCCAAGGGTGTGATTGGCGTTACCCTCAATTACCGCTTAGGGCCGCTGGGTTTCCTGACCCTGCCGGAACTGAAGCAGGAGGCTGGCTTCACCGGAAACTACGGCCTGTATGACCAGATGACTGCCCTGGAATGGGTGCGGGAGAATATCGCCGCCTTCGGCGGTGACCCGGAAAATGTCACCATCATGGGCCAGAGCGCGGGCGCCATGAGCGTCCAGCAGCATTGTCTCAGCCCCATGACCGACGGGCTGTTCCATAAGGCTGTCATGTCCAGCGGCGGCGGTGTCAACCGGGCTATGTCCGCAGCCGCGCCGGAGGGCAGCTATGACTTCTGGCACTCGGTCATGGAACACGCGGGGTGTTTGGATTTGGCCTCCTTCCGGGAGCTGCCGGTGGAGAAGCTGTTTGACACCTGGCAAAATCTGAAAAAATCCATGCGGGGCGGCGGCTGTTTCCCCTGCCTGGATGGCCGGTTCGTGGTGGGCACCGGAGTGGAGCTGCTGAAGGAGAAAAAGCAGAAGCCGATTTCCTATATGGCAGGCTCTACCAGCGAGGACATCATGCCGCCAATCATTTACCAGATGGCCAAGGATTGGTGCGCGGCCCAGGAAAAGAGCAGCTACGCCTGGTTCTTTGACCGCCGCCTGCCGGGGGACGACTGCGGCGCCTGGCACAGCAGTGACCTGTGGTATTGGTTTGGCACCCTGCCCCAGTGCTGGCGTCCCATGACCAAGAAGGATTACGCCCTCAGCGGCCAGATGGTGGACTATCTGACCAATTTCTGTAAGTACGGCGATCCCAACGGCGCGGGGCTGACTGCCTGGCTGCCAGCCTCCCGGAGCCAGGGTAAGGTGCTACGGCTGGGTGAGGAGGATACCCACATGGGTCGGGCCAATCTGCTGAAGCTGACGAAAACCATGCTGACCAACAAAGCGGTTGGAGAATAACAGTAGCGCAAGGGACTGCCTCATGAGGC